>CAMIXP010000073.1 GCA_946402785.1 uncultured Caryophanales bacterium
GTACGAATTGGTAATTGTCCACCATGTCTTTGAGCAACACTAATTAAAGTTTCATAAATCTGTTTAATTAAAATCGTAACTAAAGAGTGGTAAGTTTTCTTTTCATCTTGAATAACGATATAAACAGCAGTTGGTCTTTCTCCAATACTCTCTAAGTTAATATCACTATGACTTAACATTTCAGACAAGTTTTCACGAGAAGCGAACAACTTAACTTTTTGTTTAAATACAGATAAGATACTACCCTTTGTTTCACTAGGAGCCATAATCGTACTAGATGCATTGATACTAGCAGCACTATTAGGATCTTTTCCAGCAAAGTATTCCTTAATATAAGTAGATCCACCAAACTTTTCTTCTCCTACAGTAGTTGCAAGAGAGATACTGTTAATATTAATTTCATTTGGTTGAGCATCTTCAAATAATCCTAAAGCAACTCCAGAGAAATAGTCAGCTGATGTTTTCTCCCAGAATGGATCAGCATTCTTATTCGTATCATCATACAAGATATTTAAAGCTAAGTCATCTAATAACTCAATTGCTTTATCTTGATTACCAATTTTATACATTTGATATGGTAAAGACATAGGGTTCCATGCATTACCATTTTGTGGATCACGGAAATTTAATAATAAAATTTGATATCCACGAGAACGAAGCATATTCGAAGTCTTTTCATAAATCTCACCCTTAGGGTCTGTAATAATCATAGACTCTCTTGCTTTCGCTAAACTATGAACAGTTGGTAAAATAACAGTCTGAGTTTTACCAGAACCAGTAGCACCAATTACCAAAGAATGGTACTCACCATTATCTACCCACATTTCTTTCTCATTTAAAATAAGAGGAACTCCTGCAGCTTTTGAATTCTTTTGTGTAATTTCTACACAAGTTAATTCTTCTTTAATTTCTTTATCTTTTGCCCATCTAGAATAACCTTTATCTTTTTTATCCGTTGTAATTCCAAATCCTTTTTCACGATCAAAGAACCAAGAACTAACACTGGCAAATAATCCTAATAAAGCAACTAAATATAAAACAACGGTTGTTCCAATAATTTCAGGTTGAAACGCCAAAAAAGGATTCAATCCACTTAGGTGTCCTTCTACTGCAAACATATGAATATTCGCAACTGCAATACAAACAATATATAGTAAGAAGATTGCAAACATAATAAATATTAACAAATCTTCTGGATCCGCACGAAATTTAAACTTCATACCCAATCTTCCCTTCTTTCCTTATTATAACGTATTTTTCAAAACCTGTCATTATTTTACTGATTAGAAATTAATAATTTAAATTCTCCTTTTTGGAATTGATATAACATATCCACTTGATCATCTGCACTATATCTTCCACAACTTAGGATGATTTCATAAGTACCATCACTATTGGTATCCACAAAAGAATGATAAAATGGCTTGCAACCATTATATCCATTATTATGACTGATATCTTGGTATAGCATATAGATTTCTCCATCATCGACCATATAGGCAAAAGAGAAAGTAACATCTGCTTCAAAATCAAATGGAAAGGCATTACTCACAATATAAAAATCTTCTTTTTCTTTATCTCCATCATAATCAAGAGATACTTTATAAAGGGAAGATAATTGACTACTCGTACTAAATCCATTTTCCTGTAAAACATGATAAACAGAAGAGTAATCCGTTACTTCTTCCTCTTGAAAAGATAGAGGTTCCATTACATAATTACTAGAATAAGCAAATAGTTTTCCATTAAAACTTTTTGCTTGTTTTTTTTCATCAAAGAAATACCATTTATCATCATGCCATAAATAGTAATTTCCTACTTCAAAATCATTTTCATATACATGGAATTTTGTCCAATTAAGTTGATCAATCATACTAGATTTACGGACATAAACCCATTTCATTTTTTGATAAGTCCAAGTCGTATTATCCCCAACAATAATGGTAGATTCTAAATTCTCCTGTCGAATATTCCCAACACCAAAAGCTAAAAACATGACAAGGCCAAAGACAACCATGATAATAATAAGAGTTAAATATACTTTCTTACTTGGCATAATATCACCTACCCGACTTTAAAGTATGCAATACGAGATGTGTTGGCCCAATTATATTGACCCCACATATCGGTAGAATTCGTAGATGGATCCATCATACGAATCGTAGAACCTTCTACCGCATCAATCGCAACCCAGTGTTGACCCGTATTACCTTTAACTTCACAAACTGCATAAACCCCTTGTTGACTAATAATGCTAGAAATTCGATTCAATTTCTCATCACGAGATAATCCCGCAAGAGATGCAGATCCAGCATATTTAAAGGTTGGAGCTGCCTTCGTAACAGAAGCCCAAACAAAGTTTCCACCGGAAGCAAATCCACCATTTTGATTTAAGAATTGTACAAACGTACCTGGATTCCATGGATTAACATTCGTAGGAACTCCACTCTTCGCAACTAACATAGAAACAGATGTAACCAAACATCCAATTTGAGAAATGGTTTTTCCACTGTTACCCATTGGAATGCTACCCCATTCACTAGCGCCTTGTTTCCAAGTAGAAAACTCTCCAGAAGAAACACATCCACTACTACTTCCACTACCACCACATGACATCTTCTTAACATCCGTAGCACCATAATTACGAGATCCACTGTTATAAGATTGTAACAAAATCTGTTTATAATTTAATCCACTTTTTGCAAGAGCAGCCCAATTGTTTTGATCCGTACTCTTATATCCCGTACTAATAATATATCCTTGAGAATTAACAAGAACTTCTCCTTGTGTTGCAGCAGCAGCACGACGAATAGCATGATTGGCAGGTAATGCTTCTCTTGTTTTTTGAGCACCTGCTACTTTACCACTTCGACAAATACCACCTTGACCATCTCCGCCACCCATGTAAGAGCAACCTTGATCAATATTACAGAATACTTGATCCGCAACACATGAAGATATTTGAAGAATCCATTGTCCATTCTCTTGCTCTAACTTTTTTCCATGACCATTTCCCATAGCCGTAGGTCGAGCCAAAGCAAAACTTCTTGCCGCAACCATTTGTGCTTTTAATACTTCTTCATTAGCAGAAGGACCAACTTCTGCATAAGCAACACCAGCTGCGTAATCTTCAAAGCTAACTAAATCCTGATCAATAGGAGTTGTATAATTTCCATTTCCATAAGGACTTCCACACTCCATTAATCGAACTTTTAAATTATCAATTTGCATGTTCTTAACAACATTACGTCCATTAATAGAAAAACCTTTAATGTCATAAGAACAAGTTCCAATCGATGCGCAACTATTATTGTTATTTCCCTTCGTACCAACTAGTTCTCCATAACGATCCAAATAATTAAAGACTTCATCCGCCATTTCTTTATAAGAATCTTCACTAAGACCTGGTTTATATTGTGGAAAAATAGTATGGATTAGATTATCACGGAAAGTATCATCACTATATTCATTTCCATTAAACATAGCATTTGCCCAATTCGTAATCACATCCGTTGTGACATCTTTATATTCAATCGCAACATCGTTGGCTTTTAAAGCGTGATAAATAGAAACAATTTTCATCGCATCTACAGATTTTCCTTGAGATTGAAAACTTAATTTTACATCATTAATTCGATTATAAAAATCCTCTTGTTCCTTAGAAGAAGCTGTAAATTCAACTCCACCTGTCTCTTGACCAAGAGTACTACTCATTCCAAATGCATCTTCATAATCTGTAAACCCACCTGTAATAGAAGAAACAAGGACAACAATTAATAAAATTAAAAAGACAACGGGAGCTAAAGAAAAAGCAACAGCAACTAATAATTGTTTTCCTAAGAATCCTCCTAATCCATCGGTTTTAGTATCAGAATCTGACTTATCTTCATCATCCTTATCACGCGAAGAAGGAAGAGAACCTTTTGGTCCTCCTCCTGATTCATTAGCATCAACAGCTGGTCCATCACCAGAAACAAGAGGTTTTCTTTCCATTCCCTCTGTAGCTGTTCCTGTTTTAGCAGCACCATCTGCAGCACTGGCAGCACCTTCTCCACCACCAGAAAACTGATTTTTCATAGCAGCAGCTTGTCCAATTTTATCACTGGCTCCACTTTCGTTTAATTGATTAGATGCATCTTGGATTCTTTTTCCACCAGGAGTCATTTCATTGGCTCTAGTCATTCCTTTTCCAAGAGCTTCTGTACTTTTTCCGCCAGTAATCTTATCAGCTGCTTTAACAGCTGCACCGGCTGCCACCGCATATGGGTTTTTCGTAGCAATGGCAACATCGGCAGCATTTCTTATGTTATTCGCATTATTTTGATTGGCTCTTTCTCGTTGTGCATCACGATCATCTGGATCATATCCACCATCTCTTCTTGCTTCGTATGCCATCGCCATCACCACCTAACTCTTATGGTTTCTAGAATCCTCCACCTGTACCGAAGGAATCTAATTCATCCTGTGTAACAGCAACATTAATTCTCATACGTCTGTTACCACAGACAAATAACGCTTCTCCTTGGGAGTAACGTTTAATACTCTCTTTTTCACTTTCATTTAAGTCAATTAATAAACTTAAATCTTCAACAGCTTGTTTTCTAAGACCCATAACTAAGTAATAAGATGAGTTGTCGAAAATAGCTTTACCTTGTGTAATAACGGCTGGATCAGAGAAGTCACTTGGTTGTTGTGTAATAATAACGGTACCCGTATTATACTTACGAGCACGTCTTTGAACTTGTGCTAAGAAATCAGCTCCAAGTACGTTGTTATCACCTAACAATACGTGCGCTTCATCAACCATCATAACAGTATCTACACTATAATCCAAACATAATCCCCAAGCATACTTTAATACGTTGAAGAATAAAGCATTCTTAACAGTAGAATCACTGTTCATTAACTCTTTAATGTTGAATACCATAAAGTCACTACCCTTACGGATCGTTGTATGTCCGTCAAAGTAGAACTTTAATTCTTTGGTAATTGGACGAACTTTTAATTCCAATCTTTCCATAATATCTCTTTCTTGTGTATGCTCTGTCATAGACATAAGTCTACCTTTAATCGTTGCATATACATCTGAGAATGTAGGATAATCTTGAGAAGTAAATTTAGAAAAGTCCGTATTGAAATCAATTCCAAATCTTCGATAAGTATCCTGTACAATTTCAGAGAACATTGTAAGAACATCCTCTTCAATAGATGGATCATAATATTTCATAAATGCCTTTAAGAATTGTAAGGTTCTTGTTAATACTGTATATCCAAGTCCTTGCTTAATTTCTTCTTCATCAGCATCAATAACAATTTCAAGCGGATTAATTAATCCAAACTCTCCACCTTTACCAATATCGATTGTATCTCCACCAAATGCCATTGTTAGATCTCTAAATTCATCTTCAGGGTCAATAATAACAATTTGACAACCATTACGAATATGAGTTCTTAATAACAATTTAGCAGCCGTAGATTTACCAGAACCAGAAGTTCCTAAAATAATCATATTGGCATTATTTCTATTATTTTCTTTACGAATCTTGTATAAGAACTGGTTAAATAAAATAACTCCTCCAGAGAAATCTACTCCCAATAAAGTAGCAAGTCCTGGGTCCTTAATACTATCGAAAATAAATGGATACATAGCAGCAATCGTAACAGAAGGAATTGGTGTACCAATTCTTTGTTCAATGTCTTGTGGAGGGAATACTGGTAAAATAGATTTTAAAACTTTTTCTTGTTCAAATCGTAAAGATACCGCTCTTAACTCCATAGCATCCAAATAATTCTTTACATTTAATTTCTTTAATTCTAAGTCTTCTTTAGTATCAGCTGTAATCATAATATGCATTTGGAAATCAAAGATTCTTGCTTGTGATCCAGCTAACATAGAAATGAAATATTCCAAACTTTCAGCATCTTGACGAATTCTCTCTTTCGTTGTTTGGTCTCTTTCATCTTGATATTTTTGCTTTAATTCAGCCACTTGTTTATTTAACATTTTTTGCATATCACCAAATGGTACTGGTATATGTTTAACAACAACTTTAATACCAGACATATTGGTTAGAGATGCTAAATAACCAGGTGAAATATATTTGGGATAAGATACAACCGTAAGAATGGTTGCATACTTATCACTAATGAAAAAATCACTTGAGTTGAACTGTAAGCCCTTAGGAGCTAACTGACTTCTTAGACCTGTACTCATACTGGCATCACCGTTCCAAACTCTGTTGTTTTACCTCCATTTAGGAAGTTATCTAATACCATACGTAAATCAGAATTACTTACCATAGAAGCATTTAATCCTGCTGTAGCAAGTCCATTAATCAATTGACGAACTCTCTTTTGTACAGTATCTACATCTTTTGTTTTAAATAGGAAATAATATTCTGTATCAACAACATTATTTCGAATGAATGTTTCTCCTTTATCAATATCTTGTAAGATTAACTTACGAATAGCAGGAGAACTTGTTTCATTTAATAGTAATTGCATTTGAGACATATAAACAGAAATATCTACAGGTCTATCAGCAACTACTAACCAGAATTCATAATCGATTGTGTTATAGAAGTTTCTTAACGCAATCAAAATATTATTTTGTAAATCTGGGTCTAGAATAAAGATATT
>CAMIXP010000074.1 GCA_946402785.1 uncultured Caryophanales bacterium
AGTTCATGATATTTTTCTAATGCATCTTTTCTGTCTCTTAATGCAAGAGAACGAGAAAATGCGAATGTTAGGTCTTTTGGATCTCCTAGTTTTTTCGTTACTAATTCTTCTATATCTTTTGTTGTGATTTCTTTTTCTTCTAATTTATAATCTTTTAGTTTATTCATTTCTGATTCGATTTTGGTGATATCTCCTAGACAATATTCATCTAATAGATTAATGGCTTTTTGATCCATTTTATATCCTTTAGATGCTTCTTTGATATAGTTTTTTGAAGATACTTCGATTGTTACTGTCTGACAGCGTTTTATAAGCTCTTTTGCGAGCTTTGTTGTATGATTAAGACTCTTACACTCAAAGATTAATAAATTGTCAGGAGAAGGGTTTTCTAGGTATTTATAGAGGTGATCTAAGCGAGACTTATCTTCTTCACTTAGATTTTCTATATTTCTGATAATGATTATTTTTTTACTACTTAGAAAACTATATGTATCTAAATCTTCTAGTGCATTTTCTAGTGTATTTTCTTCTAAATCATAGATAGAGGTTGTTGCACTATCAAATTTTTCTTTTTGAATTATTTTTTTGATTTCATTTTCTCTGGCGGTATAATCAATGGATTCTAGTAAATAACTAGTCATTTTTAATTTCCTTTACTACTTGTTTTAGAAGTTCGTCTGCATCTTCTAGTGATGAAGTTCCTCCTTGTGCGAAGGTTGGACTTCCTCCTCCTTTACCAGATGCGAATTCTGTAATCTTTTTCATGATGTATCCAGCATTGATATCTGAATTGCTTTTTGCGATGAAATTCATACTTCCATCATCTTTTTGATTGATAAAGAAAATAAAACCATTCTTCATTTCATTCATTAAGGAATCAGCAATACTCTTTAAGATATTGATATCTTTGTTGTTTACTGTCATCAAAATTGTTTCGATGTCTTTGATTACTTTAATGTGTTCTCTATAAATATCTAAGTTTTGAAGTGTACTCTTTTCTTTTAATTCATAGTATTTCTTTTCTAATTCTTTTTCTTCTTGATGAACATATTGAAGTTCATTTTTATTGAAGATAATATCTTTATAAGATGTTGGTTGATCATTGTTGATATCTACTTCAAACTCTAATTTTAAACCATTATTTCTTGCTTCTTCTAAGATTTCTTTTGCTTTCATTAATAGTCTAATCTTTTCATCGGTATATGGTTGAATGATATTATATAATGCTTCTTCAATACGATCTCCTGTAACAGCCTCAATTCGGTAAACATTACTTCCTTTGGATTCACAAGAAGTGATTGCTAGACGTTTAATATCTTTTGTATTTGTTGCATGTGTTCCACCACATAATTCGATTGATTTACCAATTTTAACAACTCTTACAGTATCTCCATATTTTTCACTAAATAGTGCCATAGCTCCTAATTGTTTTGCTTTATCAAGTGGCATGATTTCTGTAGATACAATTAAGTCTTCATGGATCATATTATTGGCAAATTCTTCTACTTCTAATAGTTTTTCATCAGTCATTTTACCAGCATACGTGAAGTCGAAACGTAGACGTTCATCATCTACATAACTTCCTGCTTGATGAATGGTACTGGATACTACTTGTTGTAGAGAGTACTGAATAATATGTACACTAGAGTGGTTACATTCAATTTGTTTTCTTCTTTCTTTATCGATGACTAATTCTACTTCGTCTCCTACTGTAATTTCTCCATCTAATAATCTTACTTTATGAATATGTTGACCATGTGGTCCTTTAAATACATCTACGACTCTTGCTTTAAAGTTCTTTCCTAGAATCATTCCTGTATCGGATACTTGTCCACCTGATTCAGCATAGAAACAAGTTCTATCACATGATAGATACGTATCATGATCTGCATAGGTAATTCTTTCATCTTTTGTGAAGATTGCTTGTACTTTGCTTTTTAAGCGATAAATACCGTATACAAATTCAGATGGATCTGTATAGTCTAATAATACTTTTTTCTGAGATGCCATGGATGTTTTTGTTTTAGCATTTTTCTTTGCTAATTCTTTTTGCATATTCATGTATTTATCAAATTCTTCACGAGATACTCTTAATCCTTTTTCTTGTAGATATTCTTCTGTTAATTCAAATGGGAATCCATACGTATCATATAATTTGAATGCTTCTTCTCCGCTGATGGTTCCATCGTGAGAAGCCTCTACTAATTCTTTTAGTCTTCTTTCTCCTGCTTCTAGGGTTTTTAAGAATAGTTTTTCTTCTTCTAGAACGGTTGCTTCTACTTGAGCTCTTTTTTCTTTTAAGTATGGATAAGCATCTGACATAACGTCTACTACGTCTGATACGATTTTATACATGAATGGGCATTCCATTCCAATATTCTTACCAAAACGAACACTACGTCTTAATAATCTTCTTAATACATATCCTCTTCCTACATTTTCAAAACATGCGCCATCTGCTAAAGCAAAGGTTATGGCACGAATATGGTCTGCAATAATTTTAAATTCTTTTTGACCAACATATTCAAATTTAGCTAACTCTTCAATATGTTTTACAATTGGTTTGAATAAGTCTGTTTCAAAGTTAGAATCTACATTTTGGAAGATACAGCACCATCTTTCTAGTCCTGCTCCTGTATCAATATTTTTACTTGGTAGTTCTTTATAATTCTTTCTTTCTACTCCTTCTTTGGAATTAAATTGAGAGAAAACATTGTTCCAAATTTCTACATAACGTTCTTGATCTTCATCTTTTTTGAATTTTTCTAAAGCATCATGATTTGGATCATACTTTTCTCCTCTATCAAAGAAGATTTCAGAATCTGGTCCACAAGGTCCTTCTCCAATTTCCCAGAAGTTTTCTTCTAATGGGACAATGTGGTCTTCTGCAAGACCTACTTCCATCCATCTTTTTTTAGCATCTTCATCATCTGTATATACTGTTACATATAATAAATCTTTATCAATTCCAAAGTATTCTTCTGATGTTAATAATTCATATGCAAAGGCAATTGCTTCATTTTTAAAATAATCACCTATAGAGAAATTACCCATCATTTCAAAGAATGTTTGGTGTCTTTTGGTTACTCCTACATTTTCAATATCGTTTGTACGAATACATTTTTGAATATTAACGATTCTTCTTGAATCTGGTGTTTCTGATCCATCAAAGTATTTTTTTAAAGGGGTTACACCAGCATTGATCCATAACAAGCTATCATCATTAATTGGTACTAATGGTGCACTTTCATAGATCTTATGTCCTTTCTTCGTAAAGAATCGAAACCATGTATTACGTATGTCATCATGTGTCATATATTTCATAATAATTACTCTCCTATGTCTTCTAGTATTTCTTTTAGTCTTTCAATGGCATCTTCTTTTGAACCATTATTTAAAATATAATAATCTGCGAATGCGATTGGTCCACCTTTGAATAGATTTTCAATTTCTGATAAATCTCTATATTCAATTGCTTCTCTATCAAATGGACGATCAGGACGTTCCGCGACTCTTGCATATCTTATTTCTTTGTCTGTTACAACACAAACTAATTTTAAGTTTGGATATCTTTCAATTAAGTATTTATATTCATACCAAGAATATAATCCATCTAATACTACATCATGGTCTTTTAATGCTTCTTTGATTTCAGGATCTAAGAATTTTGCATAACATTCTGGTCCATGTTCTGCTCTTAGTTTTTCTCGGAATTCTTTTTCACTCTTTCCATCTTCTGTTCTTTCAATTCCTTGTTCTTTCATTAACTTATAGGTGATTCCACCAAAGTAACATTTTACCCATTTTTGTTCTTCTAAGTATTCTGTGATAACACTTTTACCGGTACCACTCATTCCTACTACTGCGATACATTTATGCATTATATCCACCTCCATAGTTCTCTTCATTTCTTACGATTTCAATCGCACTTGTTTTTAAATCATCGATTACTCGATTTTCTATAATATAATCAAAGTCTTCATATTGATCTAATTCTGTTTCTGTTACATGTTGTCTTTCTTCGTCTGTCATTTGATCTTCGTAATTCTTTCTTTCTAATTTGATAGTTACAACTTCTTCATATTTTTCTTTGATACTTTCAAATTCATGAATTAATCTTGCATCTGTAATAATAAAGGCATCAAAGAATTCACTTAAAATTTCGATATCTTCATATAATCTATTTAAAAGGAAATCTTTTTTACCAAGTTTTTGTTGGATAATTTCAATTCCCATTTTTTGTAAAAACTCTCTTGGTTTTGTATTTTCATTTCCGTCCCATTCAAAATAGTTTTTTGCAAATGCATATAATGGTTCTGTTATATGCATAACACATGGTTTATAACCATAGTCCTTTAATTGTTCTCTTAAATACTCTCCAAATGTATTTTTTCCTGTTTTCGCTTTACCACCTATCACAAATATTTTCATTTTTATTCTCCTTTCAAAACAAATAAAAGACCAATCCTAGGAGGACAAAGTTGCCCGGTACCATCCTAGTTTGGTCTTGATTGTTATAACGGTATCCCGAGAAAACTCCAAAAGTAGCTTCTAATAAGATTATGTTTAACTTCCACCGAACGTTAACTCTCTATTCATAATTACTTATTATACTCGTCTTTTATCTATGCTTTCTTTTTTGCTTTTGTTTTTGTTTCTTTTTTTGCAACTGGTTGTTCTTCTTTTGTTTCTTCTTTCTTTCCAAATAACTTTAATTTTTCATTTAAGAAGATAACAAATACTTTTAGACATGCTATTACTGGTGTTGCAATAACCATACCTATAATACCAAAGAAATGTTGGAAAATCAATAGGCCTAGCATGATTGTTACTGGATGTAGTTTCATTGTATGACCCATAATTAATGGTTGATAGAAATTGTTTTCTAATAGTTGTACAACAATGATTGATATTAATACACAAATTCCCGTAATTGGAGAAATGGTAAATCCAACGATAACGGCTGGAATTCCTCCAATATATGGTCCAAAGTATGGGATAATATCGGTTACGGCACAGAATAATGCGAAGATAATTGGTGCTTCCATACCAGCTAATGTTAATCCAATAGATTGTGTAATAAATACTAAGAACATGATGATTAATACTCCTTGAACATAGCTTCTTAGAGAGGTATTAATTCTACCTGTTAGATCATTATATCCTTCTACCCATTTTGCTGGAATTACATGTTTGATACTATTATTTACTTTATCTAAGTCATATAGTAAGTAGAATCCTACCATTAAACCTAATACTACGTTTAATCCTCCACTTACAATTCCTTTACCAATATTTAATACATATTTTGGTAAATCAGAAACGATTGCTAAACCATATTCTGTTGTGTATGACATAATTGTTTCTTTTAGTTCTGCTGTATTAATTAATTCTCCTGGATCAATTTTTTGAATGATATGAAGGGTAAAGTTTGTTAGTTCTTCAAAGATACCAGGGGCAGCTACTACAAAGTCTTTTACTTGTGATACCAATGTTGGTATAAATAAATAAGATATTGCAATCATACCACCTATGATTAATAGATATACAAAGATACATCCTACAATTCTTGGTATTCTTCTATTTTGTAGTTTGGTTACTAATGGATCAAATAACCAAGCAATGATAAATCCAATAAATACAGGAGAGATAATAATTAATAATTCTTTGATGAATCCTAATATCTTCCATTCTTTAATTAGATAAGTACCTAATAAAACTAAGGCTACGATTGTCATAAAATAACCAATACTTAATATTTTGTTTCCTGTTCTAATGACACTATTAAGAGAGGTAATGTCTACTTCTTTCTCATTTGATTTGTGAAACATATTCTCAACTCCTTATAGTAATCATTATATCATGAAAAATGGTACTTGAAAGGGATAAACTTCTTTTTCTTTCAACTTTTTTATATTATAATAATCTTGGTGATCGTTATGAAAATGATTCATGAAATAACATCGAATGAAATTGTAATTAAGAATTCTCGTTTTATTTGTATTTTATTTCCTTTATTGGATGATAAAATTGATTCTTATCTTCAACAAGTAAAAGAAGAATATCCGAAAGCAACTCATTATTGTTATGCTTATCAATTTGATCAGATTAAACACTCTAGTGATGATGGAGAACCTGGTGGTACGGCTGGAATGCCTCTTTTAAATGTCTTAGAGAAAGAAGAACTCAATCATACACTTGTTGTTGTAGTTCGATACTTTGGTGGTATCAAACTTGGTGCTGGTGGACTTGTAAGAGCTTATACGAAGTCCCTTACGGAAACTTTAAAGATTAGCTTATTTGATGAATTAGAAGATGGATATCAAATTCAAATTACTTTTCCTTATGAGGAAGAAAAAAATGTAAATTATCTTTTAGGAAATTCTTTGATTACCAAGAAAGATTATTTAGAAAACATTACTTATACTTGTTTTGTTAATTTTGATTTGTATGATAAGATCTTACCTTATCATCCACTAATTCTTGAAAAATGTATTATCAAAAAGACACCTTAATGGGTGTCTATTTTTTTTCATATACTTTTGGTTTGTTGTC
>CAMIXP010000075.1 GCA_946402785.1 uncultured Caryophanales bacterium
TATCGTTATTCCTTGAAAATACAATAAATATTTGAAAATTTGTTCTATTAATTTTCTTAATAATACTATTAATACTATTTATACCACATATTTGTTGGTATAAAAAGATTTATTTTGATAATCTCTTTTTAAAATCTCCATCTACTCCTACAAAATCATTTTTTACTAGGAATACATCTGGATGTTTGATTTCTAAGTATTTTTCTAATTTATGTAATTCATATCGAGAAAGTACAATATAGGTAATATAAGTCTTAGAATCATCATAGATTCCTTTTCCTTCCCAACAGGTTGCTCCTCTATCTAAATCACTTTTAATAAAGTTTATGATATCGGTTGGTTTTTGTTTGGTAAAGATGGTTGCACAACTACTTACATTTTGATCATGTAATCGATCAATTGATAAGTTTTCAATGACGGAATACATAATGGAATAAATCATTGTAGATACTCCATATAAAATACCACTGATTCCAAATACAAAAGCATTAAATCCTAAAGCAAAACGTCCTACACTAAACTTTGGATGCTTCTGCGTTAGGATGATTCCAATAATATCCGTTCCACCCGTAGATCCTGTTGAAGATAAAATATGAGCCATACCAATTCCTACAATGGTTCCTCCTAGTAATACATTGGTAAGTAAATCATTTACTAATGGCTTTTCTGGTATCGGAATGATATCTAATAAAATCGTTTGCAATCCTACTGTGAATATGGTTCTTGCACAGAAACTTTTACTAATAGCAAAGTATGCTGTTACTAATAAGGGAATATTGATCATTAAATAAATAATACCTGTTAAATAAATATTGCTTCCTGATAAATCATTGATAAAACGGTTAATTAACTGAGATAATCCTAAGATTCCTCCTGTATATAAATGATTGGGTTCAATGAAGAAATTAATTCCAAAACAAAAGATGGTTAATCCAATTACATTTTTAATTAACTCTCTTAATTTCCATTTAAATATACTATGTAATTTTTCATTTATTTTTTTAATCATAAACAACACCTTATCGATTATATCAAAAAAAGAATGTTTTTCAACACTCTTTTTTATTTTGATGGTTGTAATACAACACTATCTGTCCAAGATGCATTGGAATTATCTAATAGATACATATCTCCCCAACTAGATACAATGATATCTCCATCCTCTTCTATATCGGTGATATACATATAGTGATCTCCAAACTCTTTTTTTGCTTCTCCTACTTCTCCATCTTGATTTATAGGATATAATGTAAAGTTACCAGTTGCGATAATATCATCTACTTGATGATCTTTGTTTCCAAATTTTACACTTGTATTGATTGGTACTCCATGATTTGCTAAGAAGATATATAAATATCCATAGGTACCGTTTACTTCTATTCCAAAGTTTGTATATATATTCTTGGCACGTTTATACTTTTCACTTAAGTAAGCAATTTTTCCTTCTCTTGCTTTTTCTTCTTTTTTCCAATTATCCCAATCTTCATCTGTCCAGTTAGAAGTATCTTGTTTGGATAATCTAGGAGCATCTTCTCTTATTAATTGGAAAAGACGATATTCTAATATATCTTTTTTCATAGAATCATTAATTGCTTTTCGATCATCATTCGTAACTAAATGTAAGAAGTTAAAGAATTTTAACATCATTAATTCATAGTTAAAGTCAATTCCTTTATCTGTCATCGAATACATTGGGAATCCAAACTTTTCTTGGAATTCTTCTTCTTTTCCTTCAAATATGTGGAAAATAAAGTTTGCAGCTGCTGCATATCCACATCCACAATCATAGATAATATTAAAATATTTCTCATAGAAGAACATTGCTTCTCCTTCTGATTTAAAACTATCTACTGGGTAGTACTTTTGCATTTCTTCCCAAATATAAGGATCTTGAATTAGTTCTTCAAATTTTCTTTTAAAGACTCTTTGGTTTGCGCCATACTGATGTGTCTTTGTATTTTCTTTATCAAAGATAGAGATTGGTTCATATTCTCCTGTTTCTGGATTTTTTCTTTGATAAATTGCTTCTCCTGTTTTACTTTTTCTTACAAGAATTAATTCTTCTCCATCCAAACTAGGTGCATAGCTTTTTTCTGATTCTTTTGCTGGATTCTCTTCTGCTTCTACTTTTCTTGGATGAAACAATAGACCTTGCGCAAATAACTGCATAACTGCTAATTGTACAGCTAAACCTTTTACTGTTCTACTTGCCATAACCTAACCCCATTTCATAACCGTTATGGTTTCTTTTGTGATTTGATAAATCACTTTTTATAATTAAAGATAGAAAAAAGTATGTTTTCCATACTTTTTATTTGTGTGTTCCAATTTGTTCCATATAAGAACGAATATCTGTATCAAATGCTTCTTTTTCTTCTGGTGTTAACTTCATATTGCCAATTGTATATTTTCTAAATTCTTCTGGTTTCATGTTTTTGAATTTCTTTTCTAGTGAAAATGCAAATCTATAGGCAGCTTCAATCAAGAATTTATTCTTATATTGTCTTTTTGGAGATAACGCTGTGATGTCTCTTAATACTGCATCATGATTTTCATAGAAATCAAAACCGTAAGATACTTCTTCAATTCCATTTTCTCCGTAAGTTGAAATCATAGATAAACCATGTTTTCTGATAATATCGTCATTGCTTCCTTCTTCTGCAATTAATTCTTGTAAATTTTTTTCAGGTTTTTCCTTATATCCTTTTGCGCTTCTTATATCACTATCATATGGCATATTTAAACAAGTACTTTCAATGCTATCATAGAAAAGTCCTTTTGTAATAGCCATCTTTTTTGCTTCAGAATCACTTAGATAAGTAAAGTAAGCATAATATCCTTTTCTTACAAGAGTATTAATTCTTCTTAATAAATCGATGAATACTTCTTTTGCTCCGCCTAATTCATTTAACATAGGATTGTGATCTAAATCAGGATTCACAATCTTTCCATCTCTTGCCCATGCAATATATTTTTCAATGGAACGAGCGATTGCATAACTTAAATGTCTTGCAAGTACTTTTAATTCTTCTTGTTTCCTTTGGCTATCTGGATTTGATCCAAATGTATTTTCTCCTTTTACAATTTCTCTTGCCCAGTCTGATAAAAAAGTTAGATTTCCGTTTTCCTTTACGGCATCTGTAATCGCATGTGCTTCTACGCATAGATCATTTACTTCATTTGCATTTTTAATTAAATATGCTTGTAGTTCTTGATTCGTCATAGAAATCTCTGTTTTGTTACTCATAATATCCCCCTCAAAACGCCCTATATTATACAAAAAAAGACTTGAAAAGTCAATCATATCAACTAATCAAGCTCTTTTAAAATACAATCTAATGTCTTCATATCAATAGTCTCATCTTTGTCACATAGACTTTGTTCTGGATGGGTATGTACTTCTAATAATAAGCCATCACATCCTGCGGCCAAAGATGCCTTTGCCATAGGTTCTACCATGTAAGCATGTCCACTTGCATGAGATGGATCTATCACAATCTTATAATCTGTATTTTTATGAATATAAGGGATTGCTTGAAGGTCTAGTGTATTTCTAGTTTCTGTTTCAAATGTTCTAATTCCTCTTTCACATAGAATAATGTTCTTGTTTCCTTCTCTTTTAATATATTCTGCAGCACTTAACCACTCTTTATAGGTTGCAGAAAATGCTCTTTTTAATAATACAGGTGTTTTACATTTTCCTACTTCTTTTAATAATTCATAATTGTACATATTACGAGTACCAATTTGAATGATATCAATTTGATTCCCATACTTTTTAACTTGTTCAATCGAAGTAAGTTCTGTAACTATTTTCATTCCTAATTCTATTTTTACTTTTAAAAGCATTTCCATGCCTTCTTCTCTTAATCCTTGAAAAGAATCTGGAGATGTTCTCATCTTAAAGGTACCTGCTCTTAAATATGTAATTCCTCTTTTTTTCAATTCTTTTGCAATTTCGTATATCTCTTCATATGTACCAAAGGTACATGGTCCTGCAATGATCATTTTATCTTTCACACTACCACTTCCTAATCGATTGATATTATAACATATTTCCTAAAAAAAAGACTAACTATTAATAGCTGGTCTTAAATCTTCTCTTCTTCTGTATTGATATGCTTTTTGTTTATCATAGTAAGATATTTGATTCTTACCATTTTCTTTTGATTCATACATTGCTTTATCAGCACACTCAATGATGGATGCGAGAATTTCATCTCTATCTGCTAAAGTAGCAATTGTTTTTTCTCCTTCATTAAAAGCAATTCCAATACTCATTGTTATTTCTTTTCCTGGCAATTGAACTGATTTTCTTACTTCTTCTGCTATCTTTCTTATTCTTGCATCAATTACATTATGATTATCTGTTGTAAATAGAATTAAAAATTCATCTCCACCAAAACGACAGCCAATATCTCCTACACGAATATTATCGGAAATAACTCTTGATACCGCTCTTAAAACATCGTCTCCTACAGAATGTCCAAATTGATCATTAAAGTCTTTAAAGTCATCTACATCACATAATACGGCTGTACCAACTTCTCTTACTTTCGATAAGATTTTTCTTGTATATAATCCCGTTAAATGATCAATTCTTGAATACTGTGCTAAATATAGTCTTTCTTTAATTAAACGATCAATTAAAGAATCTTCTTCTTTTCTCACATCTTGTAATCTGTAGATATAACTATCATCGTCTATGTTCATTGCTTCCATACTACCACCCCAAAATTTCCTTTTATTATAATGAAAAACTCCATAAAAGTCAATTTATAAAAATATCCACAAATCTTGTGGATATTTCTTATTGGAAGTTTAATTTAAATCCATCATCTTCTGCAGAGTATTCTGCGATAATTTGATTTTTAATTCCATTTACTTTTACTGGTTGTCCAAGTGGGAAAGTAACAGTTTGTGTATTTCCTTTTACTGTAACATCTACTACTAGTTGACTTGAAGTATGACTTACATATTTAAAATCTGTATCATCTACTCCAATAGAAGAACCTTCATATATATAGAATACAGCTCCTGAACCCATATCAATTTCTCCTGTTGTTGGATCGGTTCCTATTCCAAATGTAATTTCTTCTGTTCCACTGATATGATCTTCATTATTACTTGGTGCGGTACTTTCTTGTGGTTTAGGAGTTTCTTTTGTTTCTTCTTTTGTTTCTTCTTTGGTTGTTTCCTTCTCTTTTTCTTCTTTGTCTTCTTTTTCTTCTTCTTTTACTTTTCCTTTGACCTTTGTTTCTTCTTTTTCTGTAATCTCATTCTCTTTCTTTGGCTCATTCTTCTTACCTACCGTTACAAAAGTAAAAATTAGGAATGCTGCTAAACAAAGAACTACTACGATAATAATGATTGGTAGTATTGCACTTTTCTTTTGTTCTTGTGTAAGTGGTTGTTCCACTGGTGTAGTAACAGGTTCTGTTACTGGTTGTGTTTCTGGTTCCGTTACTGGAACATTGTTCATATTAGGGTCTTGATTCATTTTATTTCTTTCCTTTCTCTTCTTCTAATACTTTTTCATAAGATTCTTTTATCTTTTGATCATCTTCTGCCGTTAATGTGACTGGTTCATGATACTTTTTCGCATAGTTCCAGTCTCCTTTTAATACATTTTCACTGGAATCAGGGAAAACATCATCTCCTGATCCAACATAGATTAATTCTTTTCCTTTAAATACCCAAGAAAATCCATGTTCTATTTCCCAAGGAACACCAAAGTGTAGTGCGATTCCGGTTGCTGGTTTGGATTCATCGGCATCAGATGCAATTCCCGTTAATGTCATATAATCCATAATATTACTTTCTGTAACATCAATTGGAATTTTATCTTTTTCATAAAGAAATTTATCATAACCATACTGTTTTAAATAATCTCGATAAGCCCATAGAGAACAAGTAATCGCTTCTTTATAATCTGCTGATGTATATTCTTTTGCTTTTCTTGCAGTTGCTTCTGCATATTTTATAGAATTCTCATCGGAACTAAATACATATATTTCACATTCTTTATTTAATCCAGGAACAAAAACGGTTCCTTGTGAGTATCCATCATGTAGATAAAAGTCTTGCACTAAACTAGATTCTATTTTCGTAGCTTTTGGTGATTCTGGATTTATGTTACTTAATACTTCCTTTAATTTGTTACTATAAGGGACTACTTTTTCTCCACCATTTTTCATTCTAATCTTAATAGTAGACATTCCTTCACTATCATGATATTCCCTAAAGGATTCTATATTATATAGATTCACAAATGTATTACTACCTGCTCCTCCTTGTAACACCATTAATGTTTGTTTCGTAATAAAAACCGTAGAGGTTACTTCTTCACAGTATTCTTCAATTTCCATTTGATATTTTTTTATTTCTTCTATCTTTCCAGAGAAACCTCTGTTTCTAATAATAAAGAATACAAGACTTATTGCGAATGCAATTCCCAAGATTAATAGAATATCTAAAAAATTATCAGATTTGTAATAAGCTGCTAATATAATGACAAATATAACTGTCGTT
>CAMIXP010000076.1 GCA_946402785.1 uncultured Caryophanales bacterium
ATCACAACATAAGATAGATTTAACAAAATTCAATGATTTTAATATTAAATTAAAATCACAACATAAGATAGATTTAACAAAATTCAATGATTTTAATATTAAATTAAAAGACAATTTAAATAAGAAAACTTGGGATGGAGATTATTACTTACGTGCCTTCTTCGATAATGGTGATAAATTAGGTAGCCATGAAAATGCAGAATGTAAGATTGACTTAATCTCACAAAGTTTCGCAATCATCAGTGGAGTTGCTCCAAAGAATCATGCAGAATCTTGTATTAATGCGGTAGAAGAAAAATTAGTAGATGATAAGAATAAAATCATTTGTCTATTAACGCCACCATTTGAAAAGACATTAAATAATCCAGGATACATTATGAATTATTCAAAAGGTATCCGTGAAAACGGTGGACAATATACACATGCGGTTGCATGGTACTTAATGGCATTAATCAAAGCAGGATATCATGATAGAGCATATCGTTACTTCCAAATGATAAACCCAGCAAATCGTACAAAATCAACAAAAGATGTTGAACAGTATCAAGTAGAACCTTATGTAATTGCCGCAGATATCTATTCTTCTGAATCCTTCCCAGGAAGAGGAGGATGGACTTGGTATACAGGTTCTGCTGGATGGTTCTATCGTGTAGGAATTCAAGATATCTTAGGTATTCATAAAACAGGAGATAAATTAACATTAATTCCAAAGATGCCAATCTCTTGGGATGGATTCAAAATGAAATATACATATATGGATACCATTTATGATATAGAAGTAAAGAAAGGTAAGAAAGAAGAATTAAAACTAGATGGTAAGGCAGTATCCAATGAAATCATTACCTTAAAGAACGATAAGAAACCACATAAGATTGTTTTAGTCACAAAATAAAAAAGAAGAGAAATCTTCTTTTTTTGTGATATAATCAGGAAGTAGAGGTGATACCATGGATTTACAAAAAGACAAATATATTATTGTAGAAATCATCCCAACTCATAGTAAAAAAGAAAATGGATTTATTGCACAAATCAGTGCATTAAAGTTAAAAGGATTAGAATTACAAGGAAGATTCGATTATCGTGTAGAAGATAAATTCATTGAAAATCCAGATCTTCGTAATATGATTCAATATGATAAACAAGCATTTACGTATGTAAACAATATCTATTTTATGTTGGAAAAATTCAAACAATGGGCAAAAGGATATCCTCTTATATTATTAGATGATACCTATACAAAACTATATCTAGAAGAATTAGATAACCCAATGGAATTAGTCTATCCTCATTTAGGTTTAGAATATGAACCCTATGTATTTGAAAAGATCATGAAGAAGTATCAACTACAACCATCAGACCATTTAGTAGATTTAATCTATGAAGCCATTATTTTTGAAGGAAACAATCAAAAAGTAAAAAAGAAAAAAGAAGAAGAAAAACCAAAAGAGTCATAAGGAGAAATACTTCTCCTTTTTCTTTTGAAAAATTATGATATAATGAAACTAATAGGAGAGTGATACGATGATAAAGTTTGATTTTACAACGTATGTAGATGCATGTATTGATCAAAATACAAAGAAAGAATTAATGACTAAGAAAGAAAAAATAGATAAACAATTAAATGAAAGTACCATGAATGGTTGGATGGATAGAATTGACGAAAACCTAGTATGGAAAATCAAAGAAACAGCTGCGTATATTAAGAATAATTTCGATTGTTTAGTAGTAATTGGAATAGGTGGTTCTTTCTTGGGAAGTTATGCATTTGATCAAATGTTTAAATGTTATTTTAACAACAAAAACTTTGAAGTCATTTATGCAGGAACAACTCTTTCCAGTAGATATTTAGATGAATTAGTAAATTATTTAAAAGAGAAAAACTTTTGTATCAATGTGATTAGTAAAAGTGGTACAACCATGGAAACAACCATTACCTATCAAGTATTAAAAGACCTATTAAAAAGAAAATATGATGAAAATGAATGGAAGAGACATATCATTGTAACAACCGATCAAGAAAAAGGAAAACTAAGAGAAGAAGTAAACCAAGAAGGATATCCATCTTTTGTTATACCTGATAATATCGGTGGAAGATATTCTTTTATGACACCAGCTCATTTATTACCATTAGCTGTCAATTATCATATCGATGAGATTGTAACAGGATACAATAGAGGAAAAAGATTAGATAACTATGCATTTGAATATGCAGTTGTAAGAAACTGTCTATTCCAAAAACAAAAAATGGTAGAAAACTTCTGTGTATATGAAGAAAACATGCAACCATTTACAGAATGGTTAAAACAATTATTTGGAGAAACAGAAGGAAAAGAAGGAAAAGGAATCCTACCAACTTCTAACGTACATACAAGAGATCTACATTCTCTAGGACAATTTATTCAAGAAGGAAATAAAATTCTATTTGAAACCTTCATAAAAGTAGAAAAATCAAATCACTA
This sequence comes from uncultured Caryophanales bacterium, assembly GCA_946402785.1. Taxonomy (GTDB): domain Bacteria; phylum Bacillota_I; class Bacilli_A; order RF39; family UBA660; genus UBA3789. The sequence goes on from CAMIXP010000076.1 coordinate 2,460, forward strand.
TATCGACTATAATGGAATGGATTTACATACCATTAATAATATAGTAGAGGATTCTGTTATGAGAGCACACTTCAGTGGAAAGGTTCCATGTATCGAAATTACACTACAAGAATTAGATGAAGAAACAGTTGCTACTTTAATTTATTTCTTCCAATTAGCTGCTGCTTACTCTGGATTCTTATTTGGAATTAATCCATTTAATCAACCAGGAGTAGAAGTGTATAAAAAAGAAGTGAGAGAATCATTAGGAGCCTAAACATGAAGAAAAGATATTGGGTCGCATCCATTTGTCTCATTGCCTTTTTCATTCTATTGGTTCTAGTAGTAACCAATCAAATAGAGGCTTTTGATCAAACGATTTATCAAGTAGTTTATTCCATTCATAACAAACCAATCGATGCCTTTTTTACAACATTTACCCATATTGCAGATACTGTATCGGTAATCATCATTGTAGCCATTCTATTTGTATGCTTCAAGCCAAGAAAAGACAAAGTACATTTAATCTTTTCTTGTGCAACAACAGTCGCATTAAATCAATTAGTAAAACGTATCATTATGAGACCTAGACCACCGATGGAAAGAAGATTAATTAAACAAGGAGGATATTCCTTCCCAAGTGGACACTCTATGATCTCTTTATGTATCTGTGGATTACTTATGTATTTTGTGATTACAAAAGTAAAAAATAAAGCATTAAAAATAGGATTATGTATTCTTTTAACAATCATGATCCTATTAGTAGGTATTAGTAGAATCTATGTAGGAGTACATTATCCAAGTGATGTTTTAGGAGGCTATTTATTAACAATCGCTCTATTAATAGGAGATATTACTTATATTAATAATCATTTTAAGGGGGAATAAAAATGATAAAACTATTCATTTCTAGTTTTGATAACACATTAATTGATGAAGAAGAAGCAATTCCAACATCCACGATGTTTGAATTAGATCGAGTAAAACAAAAAGGAATCAAGTTTTGCGTCATCACAAATCGATTACCAGAAGATGTTTTATACTATAATCAAGATTATCCATTTATTGACTATATCATTGCCTTAAACGGAGGAATCTTATTAGATGTAGTAAGAGGAAAACTAGATACCTTTCAAGCATTTACCAAAAAAGAATTAGGAGATATTTTTACACAGTATGGGGGAAAAAAGATTTTGTTTTATACAAAAGATGCAGTAAGCACTGATATTCCACAAGAACCTGTGTATAAAATAGAAATTCAAGGAACAAAAAAAGTATTGATTCCGAATGTTAATTCTTCTATCTTTCAAAAAGACAAAGAAAAATATTTAGAAATTAGTAAGAATACCGTTTGGGATGCTCTATCAAAAATCAAAGAAAATGAAATGCTTGCAGTAATTGGAAATGAATCAGATGAAATCTTATTAGAAAAGATTCCAAAAACATATGTAGTAAGAAATGCTCCTAAGAGTTTAAAGGATAAAGCAAAACGTATGACAAAATCCAATAAACAAAAAGGAGTAGAAATTGTTTTAAAAGAAGAAATAAAATAAGGAGAAATCCTTATTTTTATTTGTAGTATCAATTAATAATTGATATAATAAGACTTGTAAATGTGAGGTGATTCCATGAAAATAATAGTGGAAAAAGAAGGAGAATTATTAGACTATCTATATAATCATTTAGATATGCCTAAAAAAAGAGTAAAACAATATCTAACACACGGATCAATTTATGTTAATAATCATAAGACAACTCAATATAATGAAAAGGTTGTTCCTGGTATGGAAATTGTCATTACAACAGATACCAAAGGACAAACAACATTACCATTTGATATCTTGTTTGAAGATGCTCACATTGTAGTAGTTAATAAACCAAGTGGCTTACTAACAATCGCAACAGAAAAAGAAAAAGAAAGAACTCTTTATCATTTAGTAAGAGAGTATTTGATTAGTAAGAATAAAAATGCAAGAATCTTTATTGTTCACAGATTAGATAAAGATACCAGTGGAATTGTCATCTTCGCAAAAGATGAAAAAATTAAGAATACATTACAAGAACATTGGAACGAATATGTTTCTTTAAGAGAATATGTTGCAGTTGTACATGGAAAAATGGAAAAAGAAAAAGATAGAATCGTACAATATCTAAAAGAAACAAAAACAAATCTTACCTATGTTGCTAGAAATAAAGATGGAAAAGAAGCCATTACAAACTACGAAGTATTAAAAGAATCCGATGATTATTCTCTATTAAAAATAGAAATTGAAACAGGAAGAAAAAATCAAATTAGAGTTGCTATGTCTTCTATCCATCATCCAATTGTAGGAGATAAGAAATATGGAGATCCAAAAGATGGAGAAAATAGACTTTATTTACATGCCAATCGTTTAAAACTTTATTATCCAGAAATCAAAAAAGAATTATTATTTGAAACACAAACACCGAGTGAATTTAAAAGAATCATGAAATAAGGTGAACATATGAAAAAGAAAATAGGACTATTAATTATACTTTTGTTGTGCTTAACACTTGGATGTACCCAAACAGAAGAAAAAGAACAGCCTACAAAAAAAGAATATACAGGAATTTTTCAAGAATATTATGCCCAAGCAGAAGAAACAGTAAAGAATATGACTCTAGAGGAAAAAGTAGGACAAGTGTTTTTAGTTCGTTATAATGTATCCGACGTAGAATACTGGAATGATTATTATCCAGGAGGATACATCTTATTTGCAAGAGATTTCCAAAACCATAAAAAAGATTCCATTACAGAAGAAATCAAACATGATCAAGAAATCAGTAAATATCCTTTGATCATCGGTGTCGATGAAGAAGGGGGAAATGTCACAAGAGTAAGTCGTTATATTGCTTACCGAGATACCAAGTTTAAATCTCCAAGAGCCTATTACGAAGAAGGTGGCTATGAACTACTAGAACAAATAGAAAAAGAAAAAGCAGAACTTCTTTTAAGTTTAGGAGTAAATCTAAATCTAGCACCAGTTGTCGATATTTCAACGAGTGAAGAAGATTTTATTTATGATAGAGCCTTTGGAAAAGGTACAGAAGAGACAACCGAATTTGCAAGAAACATGGTAAAGTATGCAAATGAAAATCATATTAATTCCTGTCTAAAGCATTTCCCTGGATATGGAAACAATTTAGATACACATACAGATATTGCAATCGATGAAAGAAGCTATGAGAATTTTTTAGAAAATGATTTTAAACCTTTCCAAGCAGGAATTGAAGAAAAGGTACCAAGTATTCTAGTAGCACATAATATCGTAAAATGTATTGACTCAGAATATCCTGCTTCATTAAGTAAAAAAGTAAACAAGGAGTTAAGAAATACATTAGGATTCACCGGAATTATCATGACAGATGACCTAGCAATGGATGCTGTAAAGAGTTATGTAGATGATGGAAAAGCCGCAACACAAGCTATGAATGCGGGAAATGATATGATCATTACAAGCGACTTTGTTGCCATGAGAGACGAACTATTAAAGTCGATTGAGACGGGAGAATTAAAAGAAGAAACCATCAATGAAGCGGTTACTAAAGTCATCGCTTGGAAGTATTATAGTGGATTATTTAGCAAATAGTGATATAATGAATCAAAAGGAGGTCCAATATGACAGATGAAGAAGCAATTAGACAACTAGAAGAATCGAGCGGATTTATCAAGCATAATCACTTCCATGTAGTGGAAGTGGATAAAGGAAAGCAAACAATTTTAGAAGTAAAGTTAACAGAAGATGCGTTAAATCCCTATGGTTTTGCTCATGGAGGACTCATCTTTGGATTGGGAGATACAGCCATGGGAATTACGGTTCGATCAACTGGTAGAAATGCCGTAACCCTAACATCTTCTATTACTTATCTAAGACCATCTTTAGGAAATACATTAAGAGCAGAAGCAGAAATGATCAAAGATGGAAAACATACCAGTTATTTAAAATGTAATTTTTATGATGAAGAAGAAAAATTAACAGCGTCTATGGATGCTAGTTATTACTATACAGATTAGGAGGTGTCATTTATGA
>CAMIXP010000077.1 GCA_946402785.1 uncultured Caryophanales bacterium
TTCAACATTTTCCATTCTTGCGACATTTCCTTTGTTGTAGACATCTGGTTTATCATAGGCAGGAGAAACCATATGTAGTATCAAGTCATACCAACTCATGATTTGCTTTTCAGTTATTCCTAGCTGATCAATCATCTTTTGAAAGATCTTATGAGAGATGTATGCTCGGTTGTCTAAGACTGCTCTATCATAAAGAATGACTACTTTTTCTTCATCACAGTCCATAGCAGCTTTTCGAATCGCAATTTCTTTAGAAAGTTGTTCAATGAGAATCATCCATTGAAAAACTTCTAAGCTGACACTTCCATCTGGTTTCGGAATCGCACCAGATCGTATAACACTTGTTGCAGTCTCTTCTACTGTAAAGACTTTAAATCCTTTCTGCTCAAAGTATTCTTTGAGAATTTGAAGAGATGTTGTCTTCCCTCCACACGGTCCACCAGTAATCACCAAATTAAGAATTTTTTTCATTAACCATACCTCCATTCGAAAAATATTCTTATTTTTTTATATAAAAAAACGTATATTTGAAAAATATACGTCTTTATATAACACATAATAAATTGGGAACAGAGATAAATAATTGTGAGTTTGAGTTTTTCTCTTTTCATGGAATTCCTCCTTGAAATACTTCATATAAAACTCTCTCGGTGTGAACACCATTGTAATAAGAAAAACTTATTTTGTCAATACCTAAATTAAATATTTTTTATATCAAACCCATCACAATTCTCTAAAAGAAATACTTGATACTCTGGATAAAGAGATTTAATTTGTTGAAATAAAACATCATCTTTTTCTTTTAACGCAACATAATAAGAAGATCCAGATCCAGATAAAGTATGATGAGATAGTCCTAAATCCAGAAAACCTTTTTGAATGGAAAGAATCGATTCCGGAACAACTTTCATAAAATCATTCCAAGGAAGATTTTCCATCCCTACTCTTTTGAAAGGAAGAGAATCAATTCTTTGAAACATATCTTTCGTACTTAAACCAAAATTTGGTTTTACGACAATATAATACCGATAAGGATTCATAATACTTGGTTTCGATATTTCATCTCCAATAGAAGTTACCTGACAAAATCCAGAATGAAGAAAGAAAGGAACATCCGATCCAATTTGAATTCCCATCTTACATAACTCATCAATCGATAGATTCAAATGATAATAAGCATTTAATAAAAGAAGAGCACCAGCCGCATCCGTACTTTCTCCTCCTAAACCAGCTTCAACGGGAATTCTCTTCTTCACATGAAAAGAAAGTCCATCAGAAATATTCATTGTAGAAAGAAATAATTTAGCAGCTTTATAAATACTATTGGTCTCATCAAGTGGAATATCATCATCAGAAACAATCGTAATAGTTGAATCTTTCGTAACAGTTAATTCAATCTCATCATATAAGTTAATAGTTTGATTCAGTAAAACGAGATCATGCATATTCCCTTTCAAACCTACTACATTTAAAAATAAGTTAATCTTCGCAGGACATAAAATCTTCATAAGATTCACCTACCATTGAAAGATAAATGCAAGGATAGAGATTGCAAATAGAAAAGCACTCGCAATCATCGTACCCTTCCCTATTCTTTTCCATTCATCTATAGAAAGATTTCGAAAAGCAGCGCGTCCTTCCATAATACCTAGTTTATGACCTGTAGCCATATAAAGTCCCATAAGAAAGACACATAATCCAAAGATACCCATGAAAATTCCTACATTACTCATAAAAATACTCCAATAATGATTCCCGCAATGGAACAAATAATAAGAGCTAAACCTTCTCCTATCAAAAATCCTTTCGTATGAAACCAATAATTATGATATTCAGATGTCATATCTTCTGTACCCTTTAAAACAAAGAATGGATCATGACAAAACCAAAGAATATCTAAAACAACTAAATCATATAGATTCACAATCGTCCAAAGCAAGAATCCATATCCAAAACTTTCTATAAACGTTTTATATCCATTAATATAACGTAAAACAACCACTAAAATCAAAATAAATAAAAGAGAAGCACCTATCTTAGCACCCAATTTCTTCTTCTCTGTAGGAATTTGTCCTTCATATTCCTTTAAAGATTTTACTCTTTCTTGAATCCTGGGTGGATAATTATATAACGTTTTGATAGGAACTCTAGACATAAAATAAACCATCAAAGTAAAAACGAGACATAATACAATACTTTCAATAACAAGAACCATAGTACCTCCTAATGATGATGATGGTGATGATGAGGAACATCTTCTACCTCTACATGACACTCAAGATCATCACAAGCTTCCTCTTCTGTCTCCAAAATAGAATGCGTAATATGATGTTCTTCTAATTCTTCACGAATTTGTTTCTTTAATTTCGGAACATCTTTTACTTTAGTCACAATATGCATCGTTGCATAATTATGATATCCATCCATACTCCATACATGAATATGATGAATATCATCCACTCCATCAATCTCTATAATATGTTTCTTTAACTCATCAATATCAATATCATGAGGAGTTTTTGCTAAGAATAAATCAAGTACCTTCTTAAAATTAAGAAGAGAATGATAAAGAATAAAAATCGAAACTCCAATACTCATAAGAGAATCTAAGATACGAATATCAGTAAAATTCATAATAATCGCACCAATCAATACAACAATCCATCCTAAAACATCTTCTAACATATGAAGATTAACAGACCTTTGATTAATAGAATCTCCTTCACGAGTAACGTAAGCTGCAATCATATTTAAAATGACTCCAAAGATAGCAAACAAAATCATTCCTTGATAATGAACTTCTACAGGATGGAATAATCTTTGAATAGCTCCTACAATCACTAAAATAGATCCAACTAATAAAATGGTAGTTGTAATAACGCCACCTAATACAGAATAACGTACATATCCATAGGTATAATCTTTATCTGCTTGTTTCTTACTTTTTTTCTCCATAAAATAAGAAAGCCCAATCGAAATAGCATCTCCTAAATCATGTACAGAATCAGATAGAATCGCAACAGAGTTCGTAAAGATTCCTCCTACAAATTCAAAAATAGCAAAACTAATATTAAGTAAAAATGCTATTAATATATTTTTTTCTGTTTTCATAAACATCACATCCTACTAAATTATAACAAAAAAAATAGGTTTTAGAAACCCATCTTTTCTTTCACAGTATCAAAAAATACTTGAGAAGATTCTGGAAATGTAAGATGTTCTGGTAAGGTGTCAGAAAACATAATCTTAGACATTTCAAATTCTTCTGGCAAACTTTCTAGTTCTAATATATCGCAATAACAAAGAACCCCATACGTACTGATTTTGTATTCACAAACAGGAGTAATATTCATCTTCGTAGCCCCTGTTTCTTCATGCATTTCTCTTTTAGCGGCATCTAACCAGTATTCTCCTTCTTCAATATGTCCACCAGGTATTTCCCATCCTTCTCTTTTTTTATTATAAGAGAATAGAAATTTACCTTGATAACGGCAAACGCAAACGACTCTTGTATATTCAGATTCATCACAAGTACCCAAATCATAGATTTTTACATCAAACATAGAATCACCTCAAATTCTATTATAACAAAAAGACTAGAATTATCTAGTCTTTTGTAATACTTGGTTAAATGCAGTTGCTCTTACTCTTCCTTCTGCAAATTTACGTTGATAAAATGTATCATATGGAACACCACATCTTTTAGAATAATCTCCTACCATTGGTCTATTATGGTATTCTAATAAGAACCATTGATCACGTTCTGGATCATAGATATAATCAAATCCACATAGAACACCAATTTCTCTACGGAACTTTTCATGAACATCTTTGGATGCTTCTAATACTTGATGGAAACCATCTGAATCAATATGATGAAGTCTTAATAAGTCTTTTTCTTCATCGGTATGATATTCTCCATCAATTAAACAGTTCTCCCCACCAGCAGCTGTATTCGATACAATAGAATCTGTACTAAGTGGATAAACTTCACTTAACATTGTTCCCAACATACTTGTTTTATCATGAATCTTTTCTGGAAGATTATATTTTAAAGAAGCATATAAAACACTTTGTGCTGGACTCGTTAAAACACGGACAGTTGTATTATACTGGGAAGGTGTTTGAATATATTCTTGAACACGAAAGTGAGAACTTAAATAGTCTTCATAATCAATTTTATAAATTGGATTCCTTGAATTCGAAGCACATATGTCTAATAATCTCTTATCAAATAAAGAATGACATGTTTTAATTAATTGAATATAATCCTCTTCTGTTGCGATTAAAAATTTTTCACGACCACAGTTTTCATCTTCATTTTTTAATACAAATGGTACATGATATTTATGATCTAATAAATCCTGATAAGAAAAAGATACCGTATGTGGTTTCGTAATACCATGTTCTTGAAAAGCATTTTGAATATAATTATCCATTTTTTCTCGATATTCTTCTTCACTAGAACAAAAATAATCTTGTTTTCTTCCCGTTACAAAGATAGTAGAAGAATCCGCATCTTTAAGATGATTAATAATATGATAACCATTCTGAAATAAACATAAATATAAATTAGGTTCTGAACCCATCGTTAAGTATACAGATTGCCCATTCGTAGCATATGGTACTTCTGAATAATCAATAATTCTTTCCATCCTATCAACCCCTTATTCATAGTTGCGTATTATACCATAAAATAAAGAAAAAGTCAATTTTGCCAAAGAAAAAGACAAGGTAATTCTTGTCTTTTCATTTCCTTAAATTCGATAAATATAATTCTCTTTTCTAGGAGTTGCAGGTCTCTTTTCTCCATCAGGATATCCTAAAGCACAATGACCAATTCCTTCATAGTCTCCTTCAATTCCTAATTCTTTTAGAATCTCTTTTCCAAAAGGAGAATCAAACTCTTCTTTTGCTCTATGAATCCAAATAGCACCAAGTCCTAAACTTTCAGCAGCATTTAACATATTACCAATCACTAAGCTCCCATCATAGATATAAGTAAAGTCTTCCTTATTTGCTAAAACGATCAAAATAACAGGTGCTCCATAAAAAGGATCTAGATCTTCTCCTCTACCCATAATTTTTGCATTTTCTTTACGAATCTTTTCTCTCATTTCAGGATCTGTTACAGCAAGAATAATAGGACTTTGTTTACCCATACCAGTAGGAGCATAAGTACCGGCTCTTAAAACAGCATTTAATTCATCCTCTGTAATCATATCCGGTTTAAACTTCCGACAACTTCTTCTTTCTTCTAATACTTTTAAAACTTCATTCATATAACTTTCTCCTTTATAACCAAGAATGATTTTTCTTTAAATAAATTCTCTTAACTACTTGAACAATTAAAGCATATAATATTGCAAGTCCCATAACATATAAATAATATGAGAATGGTAAAATAACAAAATGGAATTCTGTTAAACTAGATAACAAGATAGGAACAACAATCGTACAAACAATCGTTGCGATAGAAAGTAAAACTAATATCTTACTTGGATTGGATTTAAAGAAATTAAGTTCATTCGTTCTTAAATAATAAATAATAAGAGTTTCTGAAATAATACATTCAACAAACCAAGCTGTTTGGAAAAACATTTGTTGATCAATAGAATTATATTTAAATATATACCAGAAAATTAAGAAGGCAAGTACATCGGTAATGGAACTGATAATTCCAAAGATTCTCATAAACTTGCTTAAATCTTTTGTATCCCATTTCTTAGGAGTTTTAATGAACTCCTCATCAACATTATCATAAGGAATACCAATCTGTGAGATTTCTACAATAAAGTCTTGAATCAGCATCTGAATAGGCATTAAAGGTAGGAATGGTAAAAAGATACTAGAAATCATAATACTAAAGACATCTCCAAAGTCCTGACTTAAAGCAAGCTTCATATATTTAACAATATTACCATATACTTTTCTTCCCTCAATAGCACCATTATAAACAACATCTAAGTTTTGTTCCAAAAGAATAATGTCACTGGACTCTTTTGCAATATCAGTAGCATCATCTACACTAATCGCAACATCAGAAGAATGAAGAGCAGGAGCATCATTAACTCCATCACCCATATATCCAACACAATGACCATTCTTTCTTAAAATCGCAACAACTCTTTCTTTTTGAAGAGGATTCATTCTCGCAAAAACATTGACTTCTTCTACAGCATTTGATAATTCAATATCTTCCATCTTATCAATATCAACACCAAGTAAAATCTTACTATCAAGACCAACAGCATTACA
>CAMIXP010000078.1 GCA_946402785.1 uncultured Caryophanales bacterium
GATACATCTTCTAGATCAACATCTAATCTTGTATTTTTTAAATACACAATTCTTTTGGGAATTCCTATTTGAACAGCCGCTAAAGCAAAGCATTCTGTTTGATTACAAAACTCTTCTAACTTCTCAATATCTTTTTTGTAATCATCTTTTTTGAAAGATACTTCTTTGGATATTTGTCTTAGATATTCTTCATCTTTTTCAATTGTTTTTCTAATCATTTCCATATCAGTTCCTCTTTTCAATCCAATATCTTCTTGTTAGGAAGGTTTCTCCTTTATCTTCGTTTTCTACTTTATTTTCTAATACTCCGCCGTTTGCTTCAATGATTTTATAAGAGGCAATATTATCATCATCGCAAGTAATTAAAATACTCTTGTTTTCTATTAAATCACCGTACTCTTCTAGGGCTAATTTTAATAATTGTTTTCCATAACCCATTCTCCAATATTTAGGATTAATTCCATATCCAATATGTCCTCCATATTGAAGTAAATATACCGTTAGTCTTACTCTGATATGAATTACTCCAATTAATTTATCTCCATCCACTGCGAAATAATCATACGATGGAACATAATGTTCTGGAAGCTTTGATGGGTCCCTATTATCTTTCATTTTTTGAATGATATCTTCTTCCTCTGGATTCATAAACATTAGATTATGTTTTTTCATATTTCCAAGTTTGATTTGTCTTAGTGATTCTTCATAAGCTTCTTTATATTGGTCTAAATATTTTTCATTAGCTTCTATTATTTTTAACATACAGATCCCTCTTGGTTTTTATTATATCATATTGTTTTTAAGCATACAAAAACCCGTATAAATACGGGTTGAATTGAAACTTGTATTAACGTTTTGAGAATTGTGGAGCACGACGTGCTTTCTTTAATCCTGGTTTCTTACGTTCTTTCTTACGAGAGTCTCTTGTGATAAATCCAGCAACTTTTAAAGTCTTTCTGAAACTATTTTCTGAATCAGCTGGAGTTGTTTTATCATAGTCAAGTAAAGCTCTTGTAATACCTAAACGAATAGCTCCTGTTTGACCTTGGAATCCACCACCACTAACTTGTGCATCTACGTCAAACATATCTTTAGTATTTGTTAATTCTAGAGGTTGAGTTAAGTCCATTACACAGATTTCAGATGGGAAGTATTCTCTTACATCTCTTCCGTTAACTGTGATTTTTCCTTTTCCTGGAGTAAGTGTAACTCTAGCAACACTTGTCTTTCTGTGTCCAGTTCCAGTGTATGTATTTTTCATTTCTTTTGCCATAACTTAAACCCTCCTACTTAACTTCCAATACTTCTGGTTTTTGAGCTTGTTGTTCATGTTCAGCACCTGCATAAACATGTAATTTTCTATACATGTCTCTTCCAAGTCTGTTATGAGGTAACATACCTTTTACAGCTCTTTCAACCATTTCTTCAGGATATAATTCTCTCATTGTTCTAGCAGTTCTTTCTCTTAAACCGCCTGTATATTGAGAATGGTTATAATACATTTTCTTATCTAATTTATCTCCAGTTAAATTAACTTTTGAAGCATTGATAATAATGATATTATCTCCACAATCAATATGTGGTGTATACGTTGGTTTATGTTTTCCACGTAAGTATGTTGCAGCTAATGCAGCAACTCTACCTAAAGACTTTCCTTCAGCGTCGATCACATACCATTTACGTTCTACAGTTTCTTTCTTTTGCATATAACTTGTCATATTTTTTTCTCCTTTTACTTCAACTAGAATTTCCCGGGTTCTAGTTAAGGTGGGATATTTGAATGTACCGATTAGAATTATACTAAAAAAAGTATTAAAAATCAATACTTTTTCCTTTTTTTATAATGTTTTACGTTGTTTTTTGACCAATTACTTTTGGTATTTGACGTTCTTCTATGGAACGTCTAAATAATTCTTTCATTTGTCTTAATTGTTCTTCTGTTTGGATGTTAGATAGAATTTCATCAAATGTCGGTAGTGATTCACTTTTTTCCACAGATTTTGTGATGATTTTAGCTGCTTCTCCTACTTCTTCATCTTCTTTTTTAACTAGATTTTCTTCTTTTCTTTTTAAAAGTGGAAGTATTTGTTTTACTCTACATAGATTGTAGTTTTGAATGTTGATACATTCAAAATTAATAAAAGCACTAAAACATTCTGCAATGAGTAATGGCAAAGCTACTGGTATTTGAAGAATCACTCCTGCGATACAAATTGGAATTAATACAGCATTTGTGATTAATCCTTTCTTGTGGATATTTTTATTCCATTCTAGATACGCTACAATCTCTGTTGGTTTTTTAGGATTCATATGATAGTTTCGATTCTTTTCTTCATTCCATTCTTGTCGCATAGCCATTTTTGCTTTTTTTGTTTGTTTCTTAATTCTTTTGATTTCTTTTTCTGTTTTTGCGTGTTTTACTCTTTTCTTTTCTTTCCAATCACAGTATTTATCAAAATAATAGATAAAATTAGGACATAACTTCTTTAATACTTTGAATTTGATCTTTTCTATTAGAAATACGAGTTTTTGAAATTTTAGGGCACCAAAAGACTCGTACAATTTCATTTTTTTCTTGTATTCATTTTTCTCCATTATATCCCCCCTTTTAATAGACAAAGAAAGCAATTGCTTGCTTTCTACATTTTTTTAACACCGTCTTCTTGATTTTCTGCAGAAAGGAATCCTTCTAATAAGAAATCATCTTCTTTGGCAGATAGTTTCTTTTCCATTTCTACTAATTGTTCATCTGATAAGGAATCAATATATTGATTCGTAATATAGATGTGTTCATTTTCAGGTGTTAGTAGTGTTGTTGCTAACGTTGATGAAAGTGCTGATACTGTTGTTGATTTTGCATCCTCATCATCTGTTAATGTATAAGTTGTTGTGGATGTACATGCTGTACTTAATAATCCTCCACCGTCTACTGTTATTACCATAATGTATTCTCCCTTCGTCGCTAAACGCTCTTTATAATACCATAAAATAAGAATAAAAGCAACTTACGTTGCTTCTATTCATATGATACATTGAGTAAAGTTAATCCTTCTGCTGGGGCTGTTTTTCCTGATTTTGTTCTATCTTTGCTCTCTAATATTTTTTCCACAGATTCTGGGGATAATTTTCCTTCTCCTACTCGAATGAGAATTCCTACCATGTTTCTTACTTGATAACGTAAGAAGCCATCCCCCATAAAAATAATATCTATTTTTGATCCAGATTCTATGATTTCTGCATGTGTAATCGTTCTTACACAATTTTCTTTTTCTTTGTTATCTGTTACAAAGGCTCTAAAATCATGAGTTCCTTCGAAATATTTGATTGCTTCCATCATTTTATCCACATCTAATTCATGGTTATATTGATAGACTCTATTTCTTTCTAATGGATTGTATTCTCCTTGATTAATCGTATATCCATATACTTTTTCTTTCACATCATATCTTGCGTGAAATGTGTCTGGAACAATTTGTGTATCAATGACATGAATATCATCTGGTAAATTACTATTCATGGCTCTTTTTAATTTCTTTTCTGTAATATTTACATCAATATCTGCATGACCACATTGGCATAAAGCATTGACTCCTTTATCCGTTCTTCCTGAGGCAACTAGATTGGTTTTCTTTCCATTATTAATCTTGGTTAATGCTTCTTCCATTTTCTCTTGAATAGACGCTAATCCTTTTTGTGTTTGAAATCCAGAATAGGCAGATCCATCATAGGAAAATTTAATTAAAAATCTCATTCTTTCACCCCTATACATGCTTATAGATATCTTTGATTAAATCTCTAATATCTTTTGCATAATCAATCTTTGCTTTCTTATTCTTCTTTGCCAAATATACAAAGTCTATGATATCTGGTACTTCAATTTTATGTTTCTTTAAGAAGTCTACTCTTTGATAACAGTCCATTGTATTTTCTTGTGCCAATATTTTATCATTTTTAAAGATGATTAATTCTTCTGTTTCTTGTAGTAACGTATTTGGATTGTTTGATACAATGATAATTGTTTTTTCGAATTGATCTTTGATTCTTCTTAGAACCATACGTATCTTTTTCTTATTTGGAATATCTAATACTTGGAATGGTTCTTCTAAGACGATGATTTCTGGATTCTTTAGTAGTTCTAAAGCTATCTGAATCTGTTTCTTTTCTGATGAAGAACAAGTATAAATATTTCTATTTAAGAAGGATTCTTCTAATCCTACTATTTTTAATGCATCTTTACATTTCTTTTTCAAATTCTTTGGATAGATATCATTATGTTTCATATACTCTATCATTTGTTCTTCTATGGTTGCTTCATGGATATTATCTTCTATGAATTGTGGAACAAATGATATCTTACTTTTTGTTGGATAGAAGTCTTTTTCTTTTAATTCTTTTCCATTTACTTCTATCTTTGTTTTATTGCCCTTTAATAGAATGATTTCTAATAAATCTTCTATATGATTTCCTGTTAGACCTATGATTTTCTTTTCTTTGATTGTGAGATTTATTGTTTTATCCTTATATGGATATTCTTTCCAAGTTAGTTCCATAATGTATCAATTAACTCCTCTTTTTCACAGTCAATTTTTTTAATTAAATCATAGTCTCTTAGTTTCACAGATAGGTCTATCATGAATGGTACTTCTAATCCTGCTTTATTTAATACATTATCTTTTTGTAGGACAGAAATAGGATCTCCATGTAGAAGTACTTCTCCATCGTCTATAATATAGATTTCATTGGTTTTAAGGGCTTGTTCTAGAGAAAGAGTTGTGATGATAATACTCATCTTAAATGTCTTTATATAGGCCTTTAAAAAGGCATATAGGTCATCTAACTCTTCTTTATTTAATTCATAGTCTATATCATCTAGTACAACGATATCATTTGCTTTTCCTAGAGCTAATAAAATTTGTACTAGAATTCTTTCTTTTCTTGTAAGTTTATTGGTTTCTTTTTCTAATAAATGTTTTGAAAAAGAATTCATTCGAAAGAAAGATATTTTTGTTTTATGAATATTTTCTTTTTTCATTTCTTCGAATGGTGTTTTTTCTGTATATCGAATTTCATTTGGATAGACAACTTGTATTAATTGATTATATTCTTCTAAGGAATATTCTTTAATATCTCTTCCTCTTAGATTAATATTAAACTTTCCTTCTATTTTTCTATCTAGTATTTTCGCAAGAGTTGTTTTTCCGGAATGATTTGCTCCTGCGATTGTGGTGATTGTACCTCTTCCAATACTAAGGGATAGATTTTTCCATAAATTGTCTATCTGTAAGTCATTTATATTTAAAATTACTTCCATTGGATTTCCCCCTAAAGATTTTAAAAGCCAACTATTAGCTGGCTTTCTTTTTTTGAATTCTATAGATCATTCTTAATAGGAATTTATCAGATACAAATCTACTAAAGAACTTAGCACATTTCATTTTAAATCCTGGAATGATTAACATCTTGTTTTTAAACATCTGGTCAATTGCATATTTCGCAACTACATTACTCATCATTGGTTTTACTGAGAAATGAACTCCTGCGACATTGTTGAAGTTTGTTTCAACAGGTCCTGGGCAAAGAACAGAAACGTGTACGTTTGTCTTTTTCTTTTTCTCTTCGTAATAAAGTGCTTCTGTTAATTGATAAACATAAGACTTTGTTGCGTAATAGGTACTCATTAATGGTCCTGGTTGGAAAGCAGCAGAAGAGGCAACGTTCATAATGTAGGTATCTGTTTCTCTCTTTTCCATATCTTTTACTAAGTATTTTGTAAGGATATGTACTGCTTTTATATTGGTATTAATTAATTCTAAATCTTTATTTAAATCTGTATCTGTTAAATATCCAAAATCTCCAAGTCCAGCATTGTTGATTAGGATATCTATATTTTCTTTTTTAGCGATAACATATAAGTCTTTTACTCTTTGTTCATTGGATAAATCAGCCACAATAATGGTTGTTTTTGTAGGTAATTGTTCTTGTATTTCTTCTAGTTTTTCTTTGTTTCTAGCAACCAATATTAATTCGCATTCTTTTGTTGCCAGGTATCTAGCCATATCTAAGCCAATACCGGATGATGCGCCTGTTATTAAAGCTTTCATATTATCACCTACTCATAGTCATTATATCAAAAAAAATGGAATTAATCTACAAAAAAACAAGTATTACTACTTGTTTCCTTGATTATTCTTCTGTTTTTTCCTCTTTTTTATCCTTTTTTGTTTCTTTCTTAGTTGC
>CAMIXP010000079.1 GCA_946402785.1 uncultured Caryophanales bacterium
TTCTTAACGCAATCAAAATATTATTTTGTAAATCTGGGTCTAGAATAAAGATATTTCTAGGGGTTACTTTAACTCCACTAACCTTACTATTATCACGTGTAATAATCATATTGTTTTGAATTGAACGAACAGGTAGCCAGTCTTCTGTAAAACCACTACTTGCGCCTTTTGCGTTTTTTGATGACGACATTTCTATAACACCAACCTTTCCATCTATATCTTTGACGATTTGTTAAAAAATCGTACGCTTCCATAATAACCACCATCATATTGTGGTAATAAGGAACCGGCATGACAAGGAATCCTGTAATGAGTGCCGGACTCAAACAGAGAATTGTAACCATCGTACTTGATAACGGCATAAATGCGATTAGGATAAATGTTACCAATACTCCGCCTCCAAATAAATACAAATCAAAGGGTCTAAATAATCCAAAGATTAATTGTCCCCTTTTTGTATTCGCAGGAATTAAATAATTGTCATACACAAATATCACACTCCTCTATTCTATTTTTTAGCTTGTTGCTCAGCTCTTTGAGCATTTGCTTTAGCTTGAGCATATTCATTACTATTTTTAATTTGATTTGCCGTTTTACCAGCTAAACCAGCATCATGCTTAAAGGTTTTGCCCCAATCAACATTTCTTTTACCTTTGGCATCAACAGAAGTATCATCAAATGCATAGATATGACCATTAGCATCTCTAAATCTTTCAAATTCAGGTTGATCACTATATTTATTAGCAACTTCCCAAATCGTATGAGCAGCATCGTAAACAATTGCTTCTGTTCCGGAAATCTTGGAACGATCCATCGTACGAATCTGTGCAAATCTGTCTCCTTGAGCCTTCTTCATTTCATCATCTAATCGATCCTTAGCAACACCATCACTAGCATAGAAGTTGTTCAAGTCTTGGAATCTCTTCAATGTCATTTCATCACCATGTTTAATGATTGTTTTACCATGTTGATCCACAATATCAGTACCACTATAATTGAATTTATAGTCTCCATCACTACCGAAGGCTTTAGAAATACGATCGATAGCAGATTCTGCAGCTCCGTAGTATTTGATCTTATCATCATATTGTTGTAATTGGTTACGTAAACCAACATCTCTTTGCAATCCAGCTGTAAATCTTCCGAATGGTGTGGATTCATCAGCAGCATTGGAGTAGTTTCTTGCATTGTATTCACGAATCTTGGCCATATTACCTTTAGCATCAAAATCTTTCGCATTGAAGTAAGATTTTCCAGCATTAACTGTTCCTCCTACTCCACCAGCAATGGCTCCACCAATACCAGCAAGAATTTTCTTTCCTTGGTTTCCACTCGTTGATGAATATTGTGCAACTCCACGAGATACAGCTCCACTGGCTCCTCCAAGAGCAACCGTAGAAGCAGCAGCCAATTGACCAAATCCACTGAATAAACTGAATTTAGCATCTTTCAATCCAAGTACTTTCTTAATAAAGTCAGGTGCTTGTTTTGCAAAGATAAATAAACCAATCCAAATAATAATCAATGAGAATGTTCCGATAACACCAGAGCCATGATTAATAACAATACCGTTAACAATCATATCTTGAATCAAGAAGATTACAAAGTATACAACCGCTAAACGAATAAATAAATCTAAATACGTAGATGTTAAAGTCTTAACCCAAGACTTAAACATATCATCTTTTGATCCCTTAGGATCCATATAGGCAATAATAGGAATTGGTGCAATTAAACGTAAAATTGCTAACTTAATCGCACGTACAGCAACATCAATCGTAAAACTCAATAATACGAAGATGAAAATAATTCCTACAATCAAAGAAACAAGCGGTGCATAAGTAAATACATATTTTTTGCTTCCTGCAAAAGCATTGATTCCAATCAAGTTATTTAATTTATTTCCTAAGTTAAAATCTTTTTCACAAGTTTCAGTAGCCATTCCTAAAATATCTCCAGGATCAGCATCCAAACGTGTATAAGCAGCTAATACCTTATCATCAATATCTGTACACATACGGTTTTCATTGATAGTAGCTGGATCTTTGGTACCAGAATCTTTTCTTTGATCCTCTGGTACTAAGTTAATTCGGTAGAATCCTTTCAAAACAGTCGATGTAAAGATTCTAGCAGATTTTGCCAGTTCATCATCATCTTTTGTATTCATGAAAGTCGTATCATTACCAGTTGTACCAAGTACCAATCGACCAATCGAGTTATTCGATAAAATTCTGTGTTGTAAAGAATACAAAGTACCGAATAATAAACCATTGTTATTAATTTGAATTTCATATTCATTTCTTGGAGAGCCTACACTAATAGGCATTAAAATCGTAATTAAAATCAAAGAGATAGAAACTCTCTTTAGTAAAGTTCCTCCTCCTTTTTCTTTTGAAAAACTATCTGGTTCGATAATTCCACGCAAAATCGTCATTGCTAATTGGAACATCATAAAAACTCCAAGGATCACTTGGACTCTTCCATAAAACTTCATAATGGTATTGTTACTAAATAAATCTGCGGATGCAACGTTAAAGAACAATTCATATACAATCATCAATAAACCATATACTGGTCTATCAAGCGTAGCAAAGATTGTTCTTAACAAGTCTCTTGGAACACTCGCTGACTCTGGAAAAGAATCAAACATCTATAACCACCTCTTTATCATTGATGAATTCCACATGTGGATTCAGAAGTTAAACCAAATATATCTAGTAAAGCGTTTGTTAGCGTTGGAACAAAGAATAGCAACGCTGCAAATAAAAGTCTTAAAGCTAATTTCTTACTAGCTTTTGCCATGGCTTCATCATCACCCTTAGCAATTACCTTCAAGAAATCAATACTACTTAAGACAACAACTAAAACCATACCTACAATTGTTACATACGTCAAGATTTTGTCAAGCAACCAAGCAACAGAATTCTCATCGTTAGGATCTCCTAAAATAGAATCTCCACCCGTACAAGATAAATCTTTATTATACTCGCTTCCCCAATCACTTAAATCACTCGTACTAGTAACCGTAGGTGTCTTAGCAGCTACTAAAATACTATCAGAAACAGTCAATGCATGAGCATGAACTGGTACAAACATAAACATAGATACAAACGTAAATAATACAACAAGTAAAACTTTCTTCATTCCGATCACTCCGTATACATTATATCATATTAAGTATATCAAATGAAAAAAAAAATAGCAATTAAATTGCTATCTTTTCTAGTTATTTTAACCAGCTGCTCTCCAGCAGTTTTCCCAGCTAACTGTATCCCCTTCTCCACCTTGAGCAACCATATTCATTAATACAGAAACAAAGGTTACAACGAAAAATACAAGTGCAGCATAAATAAATCTTTTAATTAATCTACTTTGTGCAGCTTTTACTTCTTTTTCGTCACTAGAAATAACAGCCTTTCCTAAATCGATAGTACCAAGTAAAATCAATAAAATTGGAATTCCTAATTGGAAAATTGGGAAAAGACCTTTTTTAATAACTTTTACAATTGGTAGTAAACCATTACAACTATCAATAGCTCCGATTTGAACTAGATTTGCCATTACAACCACTCCTTCTTAAATTATTATATTATTTTTGACATGTTATTGTCAATTATTAACGTCTAAATAAACCAAAAATTTTACCAGAAGAAACTGTACTTTCTCCTCCTTCAATTAATCCCATTCTAGATAAGAAATCTGCAATAACAGAATTACGCTTTCTCTCATCTAATGGAGGAATATTATAGAATATCTTAATGCCTGCTTCTGTTTCAAAATCAAACACATCGTTATTCTGTAAAATACTTTGATTTAATACAACTTTTTTACCCATAAGACTTTGGAAAATAATTCGATTTCTTTGAATCAATCGATTTAATTTCAAAGTACTAGGTTCTATTAAATAAATAATGTCATTGCAAAAATTATCTTGCCTACATCCATTTAAGTCCAATAGAATCACTTTCATATTTGAAAATTTTTCTAAGGTATTTCTTAAATCAATTTGTTTGACAGAGAACATTCTCTTATCATAAAAATAAGCAAAATCATTTTTATCCACTTCTAATGCAACAACATTTTCTTGACCATAGACAACTGATAATTCTTTCTTCATCATATAGATCAAGGTCGTTGCTCCAGCAGAAGCTGTTACATTACGAACTCCAATGACAATTGCTGGTCTTCTACCAGCAGGTTTTGTATCAGGAACCTTTTGAGGTGGTTCCGTCTTTGGCAAAGTCGATTCATCTAGTTCATCTTCTTTTGCCTTTTCTTCCTGAGATGATGCCATCTTGGCAATATGTTCTACTTCTTTAAAGGTGTTTGGTTTCTTTAATAAATAGTTAATTCCACTAACATTCGTCGTAAAATTATAAATCCCATACGAAATCAAATGACTTAAAAAGTTGGGAGTACATAGACTTGTTCCCTCTGGAAGTAAAAATATTAATTTGTCAGGATCTAAATATTGAACCAATCTTTGATAGATGCCATAGTCTGCATAGTTTCTGAAAGCAGTAACATCGATGATCAATCGATCAAAGAAGAAGTCTTTGAACATCTCACCGATTTCTGCTGCTTCATACTCACCAGTAACATTCTTAATAATATCTGCATCAATATCTAATAGTTCATTAGAATGCTTATTTGAAACAACAACATCCATAGAATCAACACCCTTTTTTATTTCTTTTCAAACAACTTTGTATCTCCTGTTACATTAAGGATTCTTAATTGCAATACATTTTGAATGATAGGAACATTAATATCAATTCTCGTTAAAATACGATAATAATACATATCTTTTCCTTCATCCACAACCGTTGCATCACTTTGTCTAGCATTTCTCATTTGAATTTTATAAGCACAGTACCCAACTGCATATCTTCTTGTTTCTAAAACATCTTGATCTGGTCTAAGTGGATTTGTATCACAATTAAGGGATGCACTTGAATACCCAATTTGTCTAGAATAAGTAAGAATCTTATTTTGACAAGTTCCAGCCTGATCAGGACTACCTGGACATTCTCCATCATACTCTTCGTATAATGAAATGATTTTATTTTTCATACGAAATGCTTTTGTATAGTTTACGTTGTATGCCATATAGGCAGATACAATCGCAATAAATACAATAATAATAACAATCGTTGATGTACTTCCTACACCTTCATTCAAAGAAAATCACCATCCTTATTATCCTAACGGATTTGGTCCTTGTAACTGAATCTCTTTCGTATCACCAGATGCTTGAAAGAAACGGAAACCCATAATTCTTTCAATAATTGGGAACGAAATATCTACCTGTGTAATAACTTTGAAAACAGCATAACGTTTTCCATCATCTTTGACTCTCGTAGTCATTTCATAGCAATAAATATCATCTGCTTTATAAACAGGTACATTGTATCCAGAAGAATTATCAACCGAAGAACAATTTAAAGAAACAGGGTTGTATGCCAAACCCCGTGCTTTGTCTTTTATTTTATTTCTACAAGCAGTGTCATGACTGGCACCACTTAATGCTTCGGGATAACACCCTGAACCTTCATATTCTTCAATAACAGAAATGATAGCATTTTTCATTTGAAAAGCCTTCGTGTAGGAAAAAACTAGTCCTAATACACCAATCATGATGACTAGAAAGATAACAATAAACATAATGTTGAAGATTCCTCCAAACGCTTCCTTCATGCACTATCACCTCCTATTAGTTACCATTATATGTTGAAAGATTAGACCATTGACCATTAATAGTATTTCTAATATTTGGCCACATTAACCAGAAGAATGCGATAACGGCAGAAATAGCTAATAATGTGATAACTGTTAAGTTTAATTCACCAGTAGCAGCTTTCATTTATAAAATCACCTATCCTTTCCTACTATAAATTCATTATAGCAAATTATTATAAAAATGACAATTAATAAACTTTATTTGACAGATTAGAACATCATCATCATAGAAATCAAAATAACAAGCATGACACCAATACCAGTACATACAAGCATAACCATAGTTTGACTTTCCATGTGATTTAAACGTTCTTTATATTTTGTTTCACGAGCTTTATTTTGTAAAGAAGAAACGGTCTTAGAAAACATCATCAATCTTTCTTGTTTTCTCTCTTGAGAACCAATTCCTAAACGATACAAAAGTCTCATCATTCTCATAGAATCTCTAACTGGATAATTGTTAGCA
>CAMIXP010000080.1 GCA_946402785.1 uncultured Caryophanales bacterium
ATGAACTACTAGAATTGCAGGATCTAGATCTAACTGGCGTCTTGTTAATACAATATGCTTTCTACCAGGCAATAATTTGGGTAAAGATTCTAATGTTTTATATCCCATCACAACAGGTTTTCCCATTGTTTGCTCTTTAAAGAATTTCATATCTTCTTTAAAGTGCCATATTAAGTCATTATTTTTACCAAGTTCTAAGTTTTTGCCGACAGCGGCAATCATGGTAATATTCTTCATATTAAATACCTAATGGGAACTTTAATTGAGGATTTTGTGTTTTTACTTTTTGAATGGCTTCTTGATCTAAAATCTTTAAATCATTAGCAGTCATTTCATCGAAGGAATCAGCACCTTCTCTTAACTTGATGGTTGCATCTACTCCAGCAACAGGTTCTCTATCAAGCATTTCAATCGCTTGATCAATATGTCTATCATAGATTTGAACATTAACTGGTTTCCAAGTAAAGGTCCCAGGAGTCATTCCAACTTCTTTCGCAACCATGACTAATAATTCAGCATATTGAACTTGGTTGATACAACCAGCTGTTGCGAAATCGGAACTTCTTTGAACCATCGTCATATCCAAATAATCTTTTCCATCCCAACCATGTCTAACATTCCAAATGGTTAAGAAAGCACAAGGTTTTAATCCATGTGGTTTTTCAAAGTCATCGATTTGCCATAGACAAGTAATTAAACGTCTAGAATCAGGATTTGGTTTAATTCCTTTTTCAATATTACCTTTAATAACATCAATAACTTCTTTACGAATCATATTTCTTGGTCCGGTTGTTCCACCATAACAATACCAAATAGATGGATGTCCATTTTCATCTAACTTGTAAGAACCATCCTTATTACGAACAGCCCATTCTTCCCACCAGTTATTGATTTTATGGTCTTCATCCCAAGTGCATTTTCCTAACATTTCATCAAATAATACTAAGTCACTAGATTGTTGTTGGTAAATCCAAAGAATTTCCGTACAACTAACCTTTGTCGCAATAGGACGAAGAGTAATCATTGGAGTTTCACCCTTCGATAAGTCATACGTACATTCAACACCGGTATTAACAGAAAGTGTATGAGCAGGTACCCAAACCTCTACTCCATTCTCTTTTGGATGAACACTTTCTCTTTCTCCAATTGGAATCTTTTTTCCTTCTTTTGTTTTGACAATATTATTTTTCTTATCATATGTAGCACCTTCATAAAAATCTACATAATGAGGTCTAGGATCATGGTCTAGACAACCATCTTGAAGAATATGATCCATAATTAATTTGGTATACATATCTCCTTTAGTTCCAACCGTATTTCCGTCTTTTCCAACTAATAAACCATTTCTTACCTTCGGCTTACGATAAGTGGTTTTCTTTAGTTTGACTGGTTGTTCCCCTAATTTAATCTTTTCTAGATTGAATCGATTTAAATCAAATTTACTCATGTAACTACCTCCCATAATAGTTCTAATTTTATGATAGACTGTTTCAATTTTCGAGTCAACAAAAATAAAGAACTTTTATAAAGAAAACGAATCATATGAGACTATACTTAGAAATAAATTTTTTGTAAAAATGCGTCAATAAAAAAGAGAATGTTAATCATTCTCTTTTGTGAATTTTTTGAATTTTGTAATCTCTTCTGTATCTAGATTGGTTTCTTCTAACTCTTCAATCAACTTCTTTTGATCACGAGTTAGTTTTTGAGGAGTATAAACTTTGAATACAACATACATATCACCTTTATGATGACGATATTCATTATCGACTCCTTTTCCTTTAATTCTTTCTTTATCTCCACTATTTGTTCCAGCACTTACATTTAATTTAACATTTCCATATAAGGTTGGAATTTCTTTCTTACAACCTAAAATAGCTTCTGTGATTGTTAAAGGAACTTCTAGATAGATGTCATCATCATCTCTTACGAAATAATCATGTTCATCCACAATAAATTCAATATATAAATCACCATTAGATCCCCCGTTAGACCCAGGATTTCCTTTACCACTAACACGTTGTCTATCTCCTGTATTAATTCCAGCAGGAATATTAATGGTTAGTTTCTTATTATTCTTAACCTTTCCTTTACCATTACAATCCGTACATTTTCTCTTATACGTATGACCTGTTCCATGACAATCAGGACAAGTCGTTGTGGAAGTAAAGGAACCTAAAATGGTACGTTGTTGTGTTGTAACAGTTCCTCTACCCTTACAAGTAGCACAATCTTCTCTTTCAAAACCACCATTACCATGACAATGTTCACAGTCTTCTACAACATCGACCGTAAACTTCTTTTCTGTACCAAAAATAGCTTCTTCGAAGGTTAAATTCATACGCATTAAGATATCACTACCACGCGTAGCACGAGGTCCAGAACTTCTTCCTCCTCCGAAATCAGAGAATCCACCGAATCCTCCTCCTGCTCCACCGAAGATCGAATCAAAAATATCTCCAAAGTCAAATCCAGCACCACCGAAATCTTGGAATCCACCTGGACCTCCAAAACCAGCTCCAGTACTTGGTCCATGACCAGCTACTCCGGCATGACCATATTGGTCATACATCTTACGTTGGTTTTCATCTGATAGTACGGAATAAGCTTCTTGTACTTCTTTAAATTTATCTTCTGCATGAGGATCATCTTTATGTAAGTCTGGGTGCAACTCTTTTGCTTTTTTACGGAAAGCACTTTTAATTTCTGCTTCAGTTGCGTCTTTTGAGATACCTAACACTTCATAAAAATCACGCTTTTCTGCCATAACCTTCACCTCTATTCGTTATATATTTTTTCAAATTCATCTATCATTGAATCAAAGTATTGAATTGCATCTTCATATACTTTTTTATCTTCTAAATCAATTCCTAGTATTTTAAATGCATCTTTTGGCCATACATCACTACCTACTTTTAAGAACTCAATGTATTGTTTTAAAGCTTGTTTGTCACCATTCATAATCTTAGAAGCAACAGCACACGCTACACTGATACAAATCGAATAACTATATAAATAGAAATTCATATAGTAGTGACTTCTTGTAACCCAACTATTTTGAATTTTTTGATCGTAGGTAACAGATTTTCCATAATATTTAGATAAAGAATCATACGTAAGTTTATCTAAATATTCTTTCGTAAGCATACCACCTTCATGGACCGTATGATACATATCTTCTTCCATTTTACCTTCACGAACAGCTCCAAATAAATTGGATACAATGACATCTAAGATATTTGCGATACCAGATAGCTTCTCCGTCTTGTTTTGTCCGTTCTTAGCCAAATAACTAGAAAGTAAACATTCATTCGTTAGAGAGGCTACTTCTGCCAAAATAGAAGGTGTTTCACGATATTGTGGAGGATTATTTTCCATCACATATTGATGATTAACATTATGTCCTCCCTCATGAATAATCGTAGAAATAGATTCCATTCCACCATTATAACTCATTAAAATACGAGAATTATGATTCATCGTAGAGAAACTATATCCTCCACCACATTTTCCTTTATACTGACAATAATCAATAAAATGGTTATCAAGAATCTTTTGAAACTTAGATACATATTCTTCCCCTAAAGGTTGAACAGCATTGATGACCATTTGTTGTGCTTCTTCAATCGAATACTCTTGATCATTTTTGGATAATTCTAAAGATACATCATAGGATGTTAATTCTTGAAGTCCTAAGACTTTCTTTTTTAAATCATAATATCTTTGTAGTGAAGATACATGTTTCTCGGTTGTATCCACTAAGGTAGTAAATACACCATTTGGTAAATTCCAATAGAATAGTTTTTGATCCCAAGAAGAATCAAAGTTGTGAATCTTAGCAAGACTATCTTGCATAGAAACATAACTCGATAAGAACATGGCATTAACAGTTGAATATTCTTCTAACTTATCCTGGAATTGATCCCTTACAATATGTCGAATAGAACTTTCTGGATTACGCATCAAATGACGATAGTTATTAGCAGCAATCTCTACTTTTTCTCCATCTACTTCTACTTCTCCATAATGATGAAGAGAATTAATCATGGTAGAAGACATATCATCAAAATGATTTGTTGCATTGACTAAACTAGAAACAATCGTTTCTTTTTCTTCATCTAATACATGTCCTTTATCACGATATGTTTGATCAAGGCTTGCTTTAAATTCTAATAGTTTAGGATTATCCTTAAATAATTTTTGATAAGAACTCTTACTTAGTTTTAATAATTCAGGAGCAAAGAAATGAATATTGTTCTCTAACTCTAAACTTAATAATTCACAGTTATTCTTTCTCTCCATAGATTCAGGTACACCTAGTACTTGATCATTTACTAAATAAGAATAAACATATAAGTCTTCCCATAAACCAATCGTTTCTACTTCTAATTGTAAGAATTCATATAATTTCTTACTATCTTTCGTACAACCAACATAGTCTTTTAATTTGGAAATGTTTTTCTTTACCTTATTAAAAGTTTTTTGAAAAGATTCTTCACTATCAAAATACTCTGTTAAATCCCATTTATACTTGTCTTCAACACTTTCCCTATTCTTATATACCTTCATTACAAATCCTTTCTATATCAGTGAAAAGTTCTAGCAAAAGCTAGAACTTTCACGAATACTTATTATTCTTCTTCAATATCTGCTTCTTCTACATCGTCATCTTTTTTCTTTTTCTTTTTATCTTTTTTCTTATCTTCTTTTTCTTCCTCTTCATCAGAGTCATTAGAAGATTCTTCTTCTTGACGTTTCTTAGCAGCTTCTTCATATACTTTAGCAGATAAGTTCATTGCTTTTTCTTCAAGTTCTTCTTTTGCTTTCTTAATCTTATCAATGTCTCCATCTTCTAGAGCATCTTTTAAATCTTTAATCATATCTTCAGCAGCTTCTACATCTTTCTTAGATGCTTTATCTCCTAAATCTTTGATTGCTTTTTCTGTTTGATAAACGATTTGTTCTGCTTCATTACGTACTTCTTGTTCTTCCTTACGTTTATCATCTTCTTCTTTATTTTCTTCAGCTTCTTTTCTCATTCTTTCTACTTCTTCATCAGAAAGGTTCGTAGAAGATGTAATCGTAATAGATTGTTCCTTATTGGTTCCTAAATCTTTAGCAGATACATTAACAATACCATTAGAATCGATATTAAATGTAACTTCGATTTGAGGAACACCTCTTGGTGCAGGTGGAATATTATTTAATTGGAAACGACCAAGTGTCTTGTTATCGTCTGCCATACTTCTTTCACCTTGTAAGATGTGAATATCAACACCTGGTTGATTATCACTAGCAGTTGAGAAGATCTCTGTCTTAGAGGTTGGAATTGGTGTATTACGTGGAATTAATGTAGTCATAACACCACCTAATGTTTCAAGTCCAAGTGATAATGGAGTAACATCAACTAATACGATATCATTGAAGTCTCCAGCTAAAACTCCACCTTGAATAGCAGCACCTAAAGCAACTGCTTCATCAGGGTTAACTTCTCTTGATGGTTCTTTTCCTAATTCTTTCGTAACAACATCATATACTAAAGGTACACGAGTTGATCCACCAACGAATAATACTTTATCAATATCTTTCTTCGTAATCTTAGCATCTTTAATAGCTTTACGAATTGGATCAATAGTTGATTCAACTAAATCAGAAATTAAATCTTCAAATTTAGCTCTTGTTAAAGTCATATCTAAGTGAATTGGTTCTCCATCTTCTCCCTTAGCAATAAATGGAGCAGATACTTGAGTAGATACCATTCCAGATAAGTCTTTCTTTGCTTTTTCAGCAACTTCTTTTAGACGTTGCATTGCCATATCGTCTTCTCTTAAGTCAATATCATTTTCTTTTTTAAATTCTTCAACGATATAATCAATAATACGATTATCGAAATCATCTCCACCTAAATGGTTATTACCATTCGTAGATTTAACTTCAAATACACCGTCTCCTAACTCAAGGATAGATACATCGAATGTACCTCCACCTAAGTCATATACAAGGATTGTTTGTCCTTCATCTTTTTCAAGACCATAAGATAAAGCTGCAGCAGTTGGTTCGTTAATAATACGTTCAACTTCTAATCCAGCAATTTTACCAGCATTTTTAGTTGCTTGTCTTTGACTATCTGTAAAGTATGCTGGAACTGTAATAACAGCT
>CAMIXP010000081.1 GCA_946402785.1 uncultured Caryophanales bacterium
AATAGAATTGTCGGGAGGGTATGAGACGAGAAAAAATGAATTAACACAACTTAGAAAACAAGTAAATGCAGAAATTGCTAGGAGACAAAAAATCAATCAGTATCTTGAAAGTAACGACGTATTGGAGTACATCAAACTGATCGGAGGAAGTGCTCAAAAGAAGGACTTGGAAAACATTCGTGAAATGTTGTTGGAAATTTTAAAGAATTTTCAAGTAAAAGAAACCAATGGTATTTATGTCTGTACCAAAGCTTATGATGAAGATAGTCATGCACCTCTTGTCTATTATCGACAACCTGATAGTAGTGCTGATCGTAAGTGCTATATGGATATCGAATCGAAAAAAGAGGTGACGACCAATTGGATCTATGGACCTAGTGCTCTTGATTTTGAAAGAAGTCACATTGTTTTGAATCCTTTTAATGCATCTTATAACGATAAAGAAATCAAAGAAAATGGATATGAAGATGTACGAATGGATTTCTTCGAAGAAAGTTATCGACATGGACAGGATAGGGCTGTTCAAATGATATTAAAGAAATATCCAAGAATTGGAAGTTATCATTCTTAAAAAAGAGAAGCGTTGTCGGACAACGCTTTTTTTTAGACTTTCTTTTTCTTTCAAAAACATATATAATAGAGACAGTTTCTTCTGAAAAGAGGGATTTTATGCAATTAGATAAAATCAATAAAACAAATGATATCAAAAAATTAACAATTCCCGAGAAAGAACAACTTGCGACAGAGATTCGTGACTATCTATTAGAAATTGTTTCAAAAAATGGTGGACATCTTGCTTCTAATTTGGGAGTTGTTGAATTAACAATAGCTTTAGAATCAGTTTTTGATGTCAATAAAGATAAAATTATTTGGGATGTAGGACATCAATGTTATGTCCATAAGTTACTTACTGGTCGTAAAGAAGCATTGAAAACTCTTCGTACTTTCAAGGGAATCTCAGGATTTCCTAAAGTAGAGGAGTCTTTAACGGATGCGTTTAATACAGGACATAGTAGTACTTCTATTTCTGCTGCTATGGGTATGGCTTGTGCTAGAGACATTCATCACAAAGATAATCATGTGATTGCGGTCATTGGTGATGGCGCTTTAACAGGTGGTATGGCCATGGAAGCATTAAATCATGCGGGTACTGCGGGAACCAATATTATTGTCATTTTAAATGATAATGAAATGAGTATTTCTAAAAATATTGGTGGAATGAATCAATTACTTACGAAACTTCGTATTCGTAAGAACTATACAGAATCTAATAAAGCAGGACGTAATCTAGTAGGACATATTCCACTTGTTGGAAATTACATGGTTCGTTTTGTTTCTCGTATGAAGAGTAGTATTAAACAATTAATCTTACCAGGAATGTATTTTGAAGAGATTGGTTTCCGTTATTTAGGACCTGTGGATGGTCATAATATTAAGGATTTAGAGGATTTACTTTCAAAAGCAAAAGACTTAGAAGGACCTACTTTAATTCATGTCATCACGAAAAAAGGAAAAGGCTATAAGTTTGCGGAAGAAAATCCAGATCAATTCCATGGCGTTAGTAAATTTGATATTAATACAGGAATTCCTACGAAGTTTAAATCTAGTGATTATTCCAAAGTATTTGGAGAAAAATTAGTTTCATTAGCCAAACATCATAAGAAGATTGTGGCGATTACGGCTGCGATGAAAGATGGTACGGGTCTTACAGAATTTTCTGAAAAGTATCCGGAACGTTTCTTTGATGTGGGAATTGCGGAACAACATGCTTTGACGTTTGCGGCAGGGCTTGCGAGTTCAGGAATGGTACCTTTTGTATCGATTTACTCCTCTTTCTATCAAAGAGCTTATGATCAAGTCATTCATGATATTTGTTTACAAAATCTTCATGTCATTATGTGTGTTGATCGAGCAGGGATTGTTGGAAATGATGGAGCTACTCATCAAGGAATGTTTGATTTATCATTCTTCCGAATTGTCCCAAATCTTGTGATTATGGCTCCTCGTGATTTTGAAGAGTTACGCAAGATGATGGAGTTTGCGATTGTCTATAATGGACCAATTATGATTCGATATCCTCGAGGAGGGGAGACGAAGATTGATGCGAAGTCTTCTCCGATTGAACTTGGAAAAGCTGATATTGTTCAAAAGGGTGATGATTTAACCATTATTGCGCTTGGTAATACGGTTGCGAAAGGTTGTCAACTCTCTGAAAAACTAAAAATAGATGGTATTTCTTCTGAAATTATTAATTGTCGATTCTTAAAACCATTAGATGAAAAAACCATTTTAAAGAGTATTCGTAAAACGAAGAAATTTATTGTGATGGAAGATGGAACGATTGTTGGTGGACTATGTTCAGCGGTCAAAGAATTGATGCTTAAATATCATTTATGTGAGGCACAAGCAGAGTTCTTTGCTTATCCTGATCAATTTATTGAACATGGTTCTGTTTCTGATTTAGAAAAGAAATATGGACAAGATGTGAACTCAATTTATCATAAAGTTAAGAAAAATTTATTCCAATAAAAAAACGTATGTTTCCATACGTTTTTTTTAGTAAGATTTTCCCCAGAATACTTTGTGTTTTGCTTCTTTTCCGCAATAAACACATTTTCCTGTTGGTTTTTCTTCTGCGATACAACGAGAACCAAAACCATCGGTTTCTGCTTTGATATTATCTTCACATTCTGGATCTCCACACCAATCGGCTTTGATAAATCCGATTTCTTTTTTCGCAATTTCTTTCATTTCTTCTAATGATTTTGCTTCAAAGATATGACTATCTAAGAATTTCTTTGCTTTTGTGAACATATCTTTTTGAATGGTTTCTAAGATTTCTTCTAGCTTTGTTTCAATTTCATCAAGGGATACTGTTATCTTTTCACCATTATCACGTCTTACAATGATTGCTTGATTGTTTTCGATATCTTTAGGTCCAATTTCCACACGAGTAGGGATACCTAACATTTCTTGTTCTGAGAACTTGAAACCAGGTGTTTTTTCACTGTCATCTAATTTTACTCGAATGTTTTTATTCTTAATTCTTTCTAATAATTCATTTGCTTTTTCTAATACGCCTTCTTTGTGTTGGGCAATTGGAATAATCATCGTTTGTGTTGGCGCAATTCTTGGTGGAAGAACAAGTCCTGAATCATCTCCATGTACCATAATGATGGCACCAATAATTCTTGTGGACATTCCCCAAGATGTTTCATAAGCACTGTGAAGTTTATTTTCTTTATCTAAGTATTTAATATTAAATGAATCAGGGAAACTATTTCCAAAGAAGTGAGAAGTTCCAGATTGAAGTGCTTTTCCATCATGCATTAATGCTTCGATGGTATAAGTATCTACAGCCCCTGCGAACTTTTCTGATTCTGTTTTTTTACCACTAACAAGTGGGATTGCTAAATCATCTTGTACAAAGTCTTGATATACTTTGAACATTTGCTTTGTTCTTTCTTCTGCTTCTTCTGGAGTTGCGTGTAGCGTATGACCTTCTTGCCATAAGAATTCTCTAGAACGTAAGAATGGTCTTGTTGTCTTTTCCCATCTAAATACAGAGTTCCATTGGTTCCATACTAATGGTAAATCTCTATAAGATTTAACTACTTTTTGCCAATGATCACAGAATAGGGTTTCTGATGTTGGTCTAACACAGAATCTTTCTTCTAATGGTTCTCCGCCACCCATTGTTACCCAAGCAACTTCTGGAGCAAATCCTTCAATATGATCTTTTTCTCTTTGAAGAAGACTTTCTGGGATTAAAACAGGTAAGTAAACATTTTCAACTCCTGTTTCTTTAAATCTTTGATCTAAGTCTTTTTGTATGTTTTCCCAGATAGCATATCCATTCGGCAAATAATTTAGACATCCTTTAACACTGGAATAATCACATAATTTTGCTTCTTTTACTACATCGGTATACCATGCAGCAAAGTCTTCATCTCTTGGTGTAATTGCTTCTACAAATTTCTTTTCATTTGCCATAAATATCTCTCCTTTTTTTTAATTCTTTTTTATTTTATCATATTTTTTTTATAAAAAAAAGAAAGATGAATCTTTCTTTTTATTTCGAACTAAATCGATAAAAATTAATGGATGGTCTACAGAATAGACGAATTCCTGTTTTGTTGTTTGTACCAAGTCCACTGGATATATATAAATCACTATCTTTTAGATGATAATAATCATTGATATATTTTTTAGCGCCTTCTTTTCTTTCTAATGGAATATTGGCAAATGGAATTCTGATATATCCATTATGAGAATGTCCTGCCATGATAAGATCGGTAGGGTAGTTATCAATCATTTTAATGACAGAGTCTGGTTCATGTACTAATGTGATTGTGTAAATATTAGAATTGTAAGTTTCTTGTTTAAAATAACTAAATCCTGTATCTAGATTTTGATTGTTTGTTAAACTTTCTAATCCAATTAATAGAATTGGATCATTTTTTTCATCATAGATTAAATCATATTCATTTCTTAATACGATAAAGTCACTTTGATTCCAGATTGTAATGATACTTTCATCATCTTCATCTCCTAGGATGGCATATTTTCCATAAGTAGCTTTTAGTTCTCCTAGTTTTTTAGAAAGAATTTCTTTTTGTTTTTCATCGATATCATATTGAGGATCAATTAAGTCTCCTGTGAAAATAATAATATCTGGTTTTCTTTCATTGATTTTTTTCTTAATTGTTTTTAAATTCTCTTCAAACATGGTACTTCCATAGTGTAAGTCACTGAATTGAATGATTTTCATTCCATCAAAACTAGCTGGTAATTTTTCATCTGTAATACGATATTCTCGTACTTGTATCATAGTGGTTGAAACATAAGTTGTGTAGGTGAAGAATAGTCCTGTTAAGATGGCGATGATTACAAATACTTTTACAATCATCTTAATGATTTTTTTGATTTTTTCACGTTTATCTTCATCGAAGATTTCTTTTTGCATTTCTTCACTTCGTTCTTCTCGTGTCATAGGCACTCACCACTTTCATTTTATCATATCTTTTTCTGATTCTCTCGAAAAGTAATAAAAAACCTTTTTTCTTGACGTTTTTCTATGATATGATTATCTTGGTGGTGATTGTGATGAAATATGATGTAATCATAATTGGGGCAGGACCTGCTGGGTTATTTAGTGCGTATGAATTAATTACGAAAAAACCTAAGTTAAAAGTTGCTTTACTAGATAAAGGAGCTTTTGTTAAAAACAGAGTTTGTCCTATGAATAAAAAAGGAGTTCCATGCCAAAACTGTAATCCTTGTGCTATTTTAGCGGGATATGGTGGAGCTGGAACGTTTAGTGATGGAAAACTCAACTTCATCCCTAGACTTGGTAAAAGTGATTTGACGAAATATATGTCAGAATCGGAAGCATACAAATTAATTGATGAGACAGAAGAAATCTTTAATCAATTTCATATGGATGCGGAAGTTTATCCTTCTAATATGGATGAAGCCCTTGAAATCCGAAAGAAAGTTGCGATTGCAGGAGCTAAGCTTTTAATCATTAAACAAAAACATTTGGGTAGTGATCATTTACCTGAATATATTGAAGGTATTTGTAAATACTTAGAGGATAGAGGAGTTACCTTAATTGAAAGAGCCGATGTTACGGATGTTTGTACCGAAAAAGCAGATAAACATACGGTTACCTATGTAACGGGTAAGAAAGAAACAACTTTAGAATGTAAGAACGTGATTGTTGCCCCTGGTAGAACAGGTGCTAAATGGATTCAAGAGTTAGCAGATAAATATAAGATTCCATATCTTTCTCAAAGTATTGAAATTGGAGTTCGTGTAGAAGTTCGAAAAGATATTATGGAAGATATTACGAATGTTATTTATGATCCAACAATCTTTATTAAGACAGATACCTATGGAGATGAAATTCGTACATTCTGTACCAATCCAGGTGGATTTGTTGCGAAGGAAAACTACTATGGTTATATTTGCGTTAATGGTCATGCTTTGAAAGATGTTAAGAGTAACAATACGAACTTTGCTTTTATTTCCAAAGTTACTTTAACAGAACCTGTTACGAATACTAGATTATATGGAGAATCTATTGCGAAGATTGCCAATGTATTAGGAGATGGAAAACCTATTATTCAATCTTTAAAAGATTT
>CAMIXP010000082.1 GCA_946402785.1 uncultured Caryophanales bacterium
CATTCATTTGTCTAAAGAGATCCCCTTTTAATTCTCTTACACTATCTACTAATTCGGTCATCATATAGACAATGGTTTCTTTATATTCTTCTTCTGTTTCAAAATCTTCTCTTGTTGGGAATGTAATTCCTATGAATCTTTGTTCCCAATCGGTCATTGCTAATGCGACAGATGATTTTAATGTTTCTACTAATTCTTCTCCATCTTTTACTTCAATATTCATAATGGGTTTATCTTTTGGAAAATCTAATGCATTACTCATAAGAATCACCTCTTTTGATTTCTTATTATATTCTTTTTGATAAAAAATATCCACAGATTTTGTGGATATTTATTTTTTGTTTTTTAATATATTGATGATTGATACAGAAATGATTACAATTCCCCAAGAGATAGCAAATATAAAGATGGATGCACTGCTTTTTGTGAATCCTGCGACGAAAGCAGATATTAAGACTGCTAACATTCCTAGTACAATGATGATTCCACAAATATCCATGACTAATTCTTTTGGTGTTGGATTCTTTCGAATCAATCTTATTGGTTGTTTTACGGCAATTGGATACATGTAGTTCTCATCAATCATGATGTAGGTGATTCCTTCTTCTGATTTTAGATATACATGTCTATCAATTAGTTTTTGTACAGCATCCATACTTTCGATATGACTACTTGCGAATTCTTGATAACAGGTTTTTGAATTCTCTGTATTTAGATCTTCATAGAAGTCTGATATATGACAATGATAGTTATCTAAGATATCTTCTAAGGGATACTGAGATATTTTATCTGCCATGACTCCTTCATCATATTCTGGTTCTTGTTCAAATGAAAGAGATGTTACATAATACTTTTTATTATCAATTTTTGTTTGATAAACGCCTTCTCTTATTTCTTTATATTTACTTGTGTCCTTGTATTTAGGACTGATATATTGTTTGATCTCTTTCATACTATCACAACCTTACTAGTATTATATCATACTATTCGTTTGTGATGTTTCTTTCCTTATTAAGTTTATTCCAGTTGATGTATCCAATTACTGCCATAATTAAGTAGATGGCTTTCTTTGTTAAATATACGGCATCAAAATGTACGATGTACATTGCAACAGCAATGATGTCTGTGATGATCCACCAGAAGTATTGTTCTTTAAATCTGAACATTTCTAAGATGACTGCGATAATACCAATACTTAAAGTAAATGCATCTAACCAAGCTACGTTTCCTCCTACTTTTACTAAGATATAGTGATATACAATTCCTCCTCCTACAATTAGAAGAGTTGCGATGATATTTTGTGTTAAAGTTAATTTTTTTGCTTTCGTTTTTTCTAATAGTTTTTCATCTCTGTGTCGTGTCCAAATATACCAAGAGATAAAGTTAATTGGCATGTAGAATAATACTTCTAATGCGAATGTTCCATAGATTTTATGATAGAAAAGGAAGATTGCATAAACGAATGTATTAACGACTGCGAAGATAAAGTTTGAAATGTTTGCTTTTGCACAGAAGAAGATACACATAATTCCACAGATGGCACTAATAAAGTTAATAATGGTTAACCATAGTGGATTCGTACTTGTTTCTGGATGAATGATTGCTTCTACTACGGAAATACTTGCGATGATTACCATAATAATAATCATAATAATTTCATACCATTTTAAGTCTTTAAAACTTTTTTTCATATTTTCCCATTTTTTATTCATTGTTAATTTTTTTAAACGATCCATAATTCTCTCTCCTTACTATTTTTCATATTTCTAATTTTTTCTCCACTAATTGGATAGTGAATTCTTTTTACATCTACTAGTCTATGAACTGCTTCTGGATATGCTTTGTGAAAATATTCTTCATAAGAAGGTTCACTACTATATACAGCATCTAACTTGTCTCCTACTACATTTCTTACTAATGGAGTTTCTGCATCCCAGTCTTCTTCTCCATTTGGTAATCTACAAGTAGATACATCAATCATAACCGGTAAAACATTATCGTATTGTTTCGAGATGTTAATCACATGAGCTTCTCTATCTTTTACAGATAGGTATTCTTCTTGGTTGTCTTCTAATATCTTTTGTTCATCTGCACAACCATAGAATAGAATGGCATATACTATTTCACATTCTTCACTTGCCTTTTCTATACAGTAATTGTGACCTTTGTGTAGAGGCATAAACTTACCTCCATACATCCCTACTTTATACTTTTTCATAAGATTCCTTCTTTCTTATTAACAATATGTTAATAACATATGTTAAAAAATATTCAGGTGGCCTCCTGTTATTAACATTATATTAATAAGAGAATTATTTGTCAAGATGTTTTTAACAAAAAAATAATATCATTTTACAGATATTATTTTTTAATGCATAAATTTCGTTGATATTCTTAGAAACTTCCGTCTTTATCCATTGACTCTAAA
Source organism: uncultured Caryophanales bacterium (assembly GCA_946402785.1). Lineage (GTDB taxonomy): Bacteria > Bacillota_I > Bacilli_A > RF39 > UBA660 > UBA3789. Next base: position 2,429 of record CAMIXP010000082.1, read on the forward strand.
TCGAAATAAAATCCAAATTCTTTATATTTTTTATTTCCTATTTTTGCTTGTCTTGTTTCACTAATAATACCACCTAAGTTTTTATAGAAGTTAACGGCTCTTGTATTGTCTGCTAAAACCCAAAGGATCATATTTCTTTTATTTCTTGAAATTAACTCTTTGGCTGTCTCTAAGAATAAAGCTGTTCCTATTCCTTTGTTTTGTTCTCCTTCTTTGATATAAAGGCTTACTAGTTCCGAATCATATTTATAAGACTTCTCTTTTGGATCAAAACAAGAGTAGCCCAATACTTCTTCTCCTCTTACAGCAACCAATACTCTATCTTTATATTCATCAAAACTTCTAAAGTATCTTTGTTTTGTTTCTTCTATACTTAGATTATCTAGATATTCTTGATCAATGATACCTGGATATGTTTTTTGCCATCCATTTACTTTGATAGCTGCCATGTATTTTTGATCCTCTATTCGATTGAATCTAATAATATAATCTTCTTTTTCTCTTAATTCATGCATTGCATGATTCATTTGATTAAATGCTGTGATTAATAAATCATTGTCTAAAGCAAAAGATACTCTTCCTACTAATTCATTTTCATATGGCCATGAAATAGATTGTCCAATTAGGAATCTGATTCTTCCTGCTTTATAGAAGAACTTTAATAAGTCTCTTTCTGTACTAATAATTCTTCCTCTATATTTCATTCCTCTTACTTCAGTGAAATCAATAATGGCGAAGAATCCAGATTCTGGTTCTAAGTTTTCTGGGAAGTGTGCATATGGAAGACCTTTTAATGTTTCTACAGCATCTTCTCCTAGAACTCTTGTTGCTTCTTCTATGATTTCTGCTTTATAACTTTCTTCTACGGTATCTATTCCTTCTACTAAGGCTTTTAATAATTGATATTTCTTTTTATAAATATTTCTTAATTCTTTGAAATAATCATTGTATACTTCTTCTCTTCCTGGGAATGTATTAAATCCTCCTGCTAGAGCATAACCTGTGATTGCTGGTGAAGAATCTATTTCTTGGAAGATTCTATTAACAACTTCTCGAATAATTAATTCATCTGCGACTACAAATCCTGCTCTTAAAGAAGCTAATCCATATGACTTAGATAATCCAAATAGAGAAATTGTATTTCTAAACATTCCTGGAATGGTTGCGATTGGTTTTGCAATATTTTCTTCATCAAATGAAATATCTCTATATACTAAGTCATCGATTACAAAGACTCCTCTTTCTAAACAAATCTTTCCGATTTGTTCTAGTAATTCGTGATTCTTTTCTCCCATTACTTTTCCTGTTGGATTATTTGGGTTTGCATTTAAGAAAGCAACAACTCTTGGAACATATCCTTTTCTTCTATTATAAACTTTTTGAAGGCTTTCATTGATATCATCAATTTTGGCTGCTAATTTTTGTGGATTTACCAAGAAATGATCTTCTTTTTCTAATGGTAAAATATCTACTTCTGCTCCTGCTCTTTCCGCTCTTATCGTAAATAATCCGTAGTTAGGTCCTGTTACTAAAATAACATCTCCTGGTTTTGAAATAATATTTACAATGATATTAAAGATCATAGAAGTAGATGGCATAAAGGTAATATTGTTTACGGATAAACCTTTCTCATCAATATCTGGATAAGAATATGGTTGTGTATTCACAAATCCTAAATCTTCTACATAATCTAGAAGGACTTGTCTTATCTTATCGTCTCCTTCTGTATAAGGGTAAGAATACATTTCATTTGAATCTAAGTATTCTTTCATTTTTTCAATACAGGTTGGATAAGGTCTATAGTTTAATGGATTTCCTGTACCTAAATCGATATCTTTTATGGTTGCGATGTTTTCATCTCTGACTTCATATCCATAGAAGTTAATAGCATCCGCAATCTTTTCTACGGTTGGATTAAATCTTTCAAAATCTAATCTATTACCTACTAGTGGAAGTCCATATCTTCTTTCTCCTAAGTTTCTATTTTCTCTATAAAAACGCTCAATTGCATTTGATTTTATTAGCATAATATCACCTTCGTTCTTATTATATCTTAAATGGGTAAAATAAAAAAGTATTCTTTCGAATACTTATAAACTATATTTTCTTTGGAAAGCAATCATAGATATGATTAAAGTCAATCCTAGGATAATTGTGAAGATCATTGTGTTTCTTGTTTTTGGATTTCCTGATAATGCTTCTTGTGTAACGGTTAAATGAATGACTTTATAAGTTGTATCATCTTCATAGACTAAATCGGTTGTTCCGACTCTATAGAGAACTAATTCTCCATTTACAATTTCTGCAATCTCTGGCTTTGTGCTAAACACTTTCGAAATCTCTTCTTCTCTAAAGAAGGTAGAAACATTAAATGCTTCATCTAGCTTGATGGTTTTCTCGATAGAGTCATTTTCAATCGTTAAAACATCAAGTGTTACCATTCTTCCATCACGGCCATCATATATTTCATCGGTATATATTTTGTATATAGAATCACAATGATCACTATGAGAACGGCATGTATAACCGGTTACTCCACCATCTTCTGTTAAATACACTTTTTGAGGATCGATTAAATAATATTGATTATCTTTTTTCATAAACTGATGACTTACTAGATAGTATTCTTCTAAATCGACAAAGGTTGAGTAGCTTTGTGCAGCCCAGTTAGCTCCAGCGCTACTAATTTTATATAAATGTGAACATTCTTTTGCATAATTCATACAGTAATATTTTCCTTCATATTTTGTCGATAAACTTGATGAATGTATCAATTCATCAATATCATGTTCTTCATATTCTGTTAAGATATACATTCCTTTTTCATACTTATAATCTGTTCCTACATAAAAAACTGAAATATCTTTTAATCCATCTTGCAATTTATAAACTGTATGTCCTGGATAACCTTGCGAATTATGGCAGGTTTTATCCTTATAAAGTACTTTTATTACTTCACATTCTGTTTGATTCACAGTCTCACACATATAAACTTTCTCAGCTGAACTATTCCATGCACTTCCAGTGGAAAAGGATTCCTGTATATCATCCAAATAATAAATTCCATTTTCATAATGCGCATCTAATCCAACCGTTCTGTTTGCATTTTCACACTGCAAATCCCCATAATTACTGGTTCTTCTATGGAATTCTTGTTCTGATGCCTGTACGATTACAGGAAAAAGAAATAAAATCCCAATCAACAAAAAGAGTTTCTTCTTCATGAGATCACCTCTATTCTAGGTTTATTATAGCATACAAAAAGTATTCGTGTGAATACTTTAGATATCCATGATAGCTAGGATAAAGATTCCAATTAATACTAGGAATATGGCGATATATTCTTTTACTGTTAATTTTTCTTTTAAGAAGATTCTTGATAATAACATAGAAAGGACACAATAACTTCCTACAATAGGAGCTGATATCGTGGCATTTCCACTCATTGCATATACATAGAAAAATTGTCCTGCTGTTTCAAAGATAGCTGCGGCTAGCATTGGTTTTTCTTTAAAGATATGGAATTCTTGTTTCTTCTTTCTTAAGAATAAATAAGTGATAATTCCATAGATTAAGAATGTATATTCGTAGGCAACTAATGCAGT
>CAMIXP010000083.1 GCA_946402785.1 uncultured Caryophanales bacterium
CCGTTGTATCTGGTATTGGATCAGAACTAGTATTAAATCTATATAAAAAGAGGTAAATATGAAAAAAAGAAAAATAGGAATTATTTCACCTGCATATAATCTTTTACCTGTATTCCCTAAAAGAAGAGAAGAAGGAAAAAAGAATCTAGAAGAAATAGGAATTGAACCAGTATTCTTAAAGAATGCTGTAAGAGACTATTCTGTCAGCAAAAAAGGTGTAAAAGAAAGAGTAAAAGAAATCAATGAAATGGTGAAGAAAGATGTTGATTTAATCATGGCTTCCATGGGAGGATTCACATCCATTCAAACACTAGATGAAATTGATTATGAAACAATCAAAGCAAAAAAGATTTCCTTCTGTGGATTTAGTGATATCACATCTCTTTTACTTGCAGCATACACCAAAACAGGAAATGAAATGTATTATGGACCAGTCTATACAGTGAATATGTGTGACTATGGTGGAGTCGATTCTTACACAAGAGATTCTTTATTAGAATGTTTAGATGGAAAGAAAATGGAATTAAAACCATCTTCCTATTACATGCCTGAGTTTATTGATTGGGCAGACTTAGAACACAAAGTAAGAATCAAAAAGCAAGTGAAAAAAGATCCAGATTGGAAATATATCAAAGAAGGAACATGTAAAGGAAAACTAATTGGTGGAAACCTACAAACTTTCTTACTACTAATTGGTACAGAATATCTTCCAGTAAAAAGTTTCAAAGATAAGATTCTATTTATCGAAGAATGTGAAATGAATATGGATGAGTTCTGTTCTCACTTAGAATGTTTAAGATTACATGGAATCTTAGATTCCGTAAAAGGAATCCTAATTGGTAAATTCGATACTCCTGAAATGAATGAAGGAATCGAAGAATTTGTAAAAGATTATTTCAAAGATTACAAAAAACCAGTTGTCTATAATATGGACTTTGGTCATGTATTCCCAATTTGTACTATTCCAATCGGAAGAGAAGCAACGGTTGAATGTAAAAATAAAAAAATAAAAATAGAGTTATCAGAAAGAAAATAAAAAGTTGAAGGGGGAAAAGTATGTATAACTTTAAAGAGGTTGAAGAAAAATGGCAAGAAAAATGGGATGGAGATGAACATTTCAAAGCCATTGATTTTCACCCAACAAAACCAAAATATTACGTGCTTTATGAATTCTACAATGTAAGTGGAAACTTACATATGGGACACTTAAAAGGAACCGTTCCAGCAGATGCATTAGCACGTATGAAAAGACTACAAGGATACAATGTATTATTCCCAATTGGTGGAGATGCATTTGGTCTTCCTGCAGAAAATGCTGCGTTAAAGACAGGAATTAATCCAAAAGATTTCGTCGCAAAAGGAATGAAAAATGTAGTCAATCAATCTAAAAAATTAGGATTATCCTTTGACTATGATCGAACAATCGCAACCAGTGATGAAGACTACTATAAATGGACACAATGGATCTTCCTACAATTATTAAAAAATGAAAAAGCATACAAGGAAAAAGGAATTGTTAATTTCTGTCCAAATTGTAAGACCGTATTATCAAACGAAGATAGTCAAGACGGAATCTGTGATAGATGTCATGGAAAAGTCGTACAAGAAGATCGTTGGGTATGGTATTTAAAGATGAAAGAGTATGCAGAAAAACTACTTGAAAATGTAGACAGAATTGATATGAGTGAAAACTTAAAAGAATCTCAAAGAAACTGGATTGGTAAAAAAGAAGGATATGAAATTCCATTCGAAATCGTAGATGAAGAGGGAAATCATTTAGGTGTTGAAAATATATTCACACAAGAAGCTTATTTCTTACCAGGAGCAGCTTACTTATCCATGGCTCCAGAAAGTCGATTAATCGAAAAATGGATGGAAAAAGTTGCAAACAGTGATCAAGTAAAAGAATATAAGAAACAAGCATCCTTCCGTTCTGCTATGGATCGTATGACAAAAACAAAAGATACAACATCTTGCTTAGTAAGAGGAATCTATGCTATTAATCCATTTACGAAAAAAAGAATCCCATTAATAATGACAGATTCCATTTTAGCAACAACAGGTACAGAAATGGGAATACCTGCATATCGTCAAAAGCACCAAGAAATGGCAGACCAATATGGAATTTTACCACAATATATTACCGCTCCAGAATTTGAAGGAGACGCAGAAACATCTAAGAAATGGCAACAAGAATTTACAAAACAATTAATAGACTCAGGTCTAGCAAAAAAATCAGTCAGTTACAAAATGCAAGATTGGCCATTTAATAGACAAAGATATTGGGGAGAACCATTCCCAGTTGTCTTCTGTCCAGAATGTGGAACAGTACCATTAAAGGAAGAAGACTTACCATTAACACTTCCAGAAACAAATGACTATAAACCAAGAGAAGATGGAAGTTCACCACTATCTAAAATTACCGATTGGGTAAACTGCAAATGTCCTAAATGTGGACATGATGCAAAAAGAGAAACAGACACGATGCCTAACTGGGCAGGATCTTCTTGGTACTGGTTAAGATACTGTGATCCACACAATCCAAATCAATTGGCAGACCCAGAGAAACTAAAATATTGGGGAAGTGTTGATTGCTACACAGGTGGAACAGAACATATCACAAGACACGTTCTATATGCCTTCTTCTGGCAAAACTTCCTATATGAAATAGGAGCAGTTCCAACAAGAGACCCATTCAAAAGAAAAATGGGTAGTGGATTAATTCTAGATACCGAAGGAAAGAAAATGTCTAAGAGTTCAACAAACGGAGTATCTCCAATGGAAGTGATCGACAAATATGGGTGCGATGCTGCAAGACTACATATCCACTTCTTAGGAGGATATGAAGACAATACGGCATGGACCTATAACGGTATTAATGGAATCACAGGTTTCTTAAATAAAGTTTGGGATTTACAAGATATCGTTCAAGGAGAAGAAATCTCTGATAAACATGCACAGGCTCTAGAAGAATTAACGAAGAAAGTAACAAGCGATATTGAAGCATTAAAACTAAATACAGCCATTGCTAGTTGTATGGGATTTGTTAATCAAATGAAGAGAGACAAATATATTACAAAAGAAGAATTAAGAAGATTCTTAATCTTATTGAACCCATTAGCTCCACATATCACCAGTGAAATCTATGAAAAAACATTTGGTGAAAATATATTAGATGCAGAATGGCCAAAAGAAGATCAAAAGAATCAATCTGTTCAAATGACCAATATTGTAATATGTGTTAATAATAAAAAGAAATTTGTAGTACCTTGTCCAAAAGGACTATCAAAAGAACAATTATTAGACTACTTAGCACTTCAAGATGATATCAATGCATTCTTAAGTAATTTAGAAGCACAAAATATTTATCATGTACCAGATAAAATGATTAATATTGTTACAAAGAAAAATGTATATGAAAAGAAATAAGTATCTTGAAGCAATCCAATAAATATGCTATTTTTAAATAGAAATGGAGAGTCTATATGAAAAGAATCGGAATTATCTTCGCAATGGAAGAAGAACTACAAAGTCTATTAGATTTAGTAGAATTGAAAAAAGAAAAAAAGATTTATGATATTACATTTTATGAATGTACGTTAAAAGAGAAAGAATTAGTTTTAGCAGAATCAGGAATTGGAAAAGTAAATGCTGCAAGAGCAACGCAAATAATGATAGATAAAATGAATGTAGATTGTATCTTTAATATAGGAGTTGCTGGCTCTTTATCAAAAGATGTAAAAGTATGTGATATGGTAATAGGAGAAAAACTAGTACAACATGATTTTGATATTACAGCGTTTGATCATGATAAAGGATATGTTCCAAAAGTAGGAGTTTATGTAGAAAGTAATTCAGATCTTGTAAAACTAGCAGAAAAAGTAGATAAGAATGCTCATACAGGAATCATTGCTTCAGGAGATATCTTCTGTACAGACAAAGAAATGAGTAAGAAAATTGCCAAAGATTTTCATGCACTATGTGTGGAAATGGAAGGCGCAAGTATTGCACAAGTATGTTACTTATCCAGAATTCCATTCTTAGTGATTCGTTGTATTTCAGACTCACCAGATGGTAGTAAAAACAAATTAACATATGATGAATTCTTAAAAATAAGTTCTGAGAAAGCATCAAAATATTTAAAGGAAATGATAGAAAAGGCATAAAAACCTTTTCTTTTTTTATGTTTTGTGTTATAATATACGCTCGTGAAGAAGGGGTATTATGGAAACAATTAAAGTGGGGACTAGCGAAGAATTTGGTCAAATGCTTGGACATGGTTCCGAAGGAGAAGTTTTTTCTTACCAAGGAAAATATGCCATTAAAGTATTTCCAAATTATATTTGGAGACATCAACCATTTAGTTTAAAAAAACTAAATCGTAAAATGAAAAAAATAGAAGCAATGATAGGTCTAGAAGATCCAAATGTAACATTTCCATTAGGATTCGCAGAAGTACCAGATGATGAAAAAGCATACTACATGAGACAAGTCACATCAAACAATCCAGCAGAGAAAGCAAAAACATTAGAATCATTTAAATATGAATTATTTGATGAAGAACAAGAAGAAATCCTGATAAAAGCAGATGCCGTTCTTCAAAGAATTCATAAGATGGGAATTGCATCGGGAGACATTAGAGATGCCAATATCGCTCTACAAGATGATAAAGAACCAATCTTTGTAGATATTGATAATGCAATCTTTGAGGATTATCCATTTGATATTATTCCTGAAAGAGCAGGAGCTCTATATCAACTATATGGAGGAAAAGCAACAGCCTTTCAAGATAATGATAAACTCTTATTCGCAATGATGGCACTTCATTTAAAAACAAAAGATGATAGATTCAACTGGGGTCAAGACAGAGACATCATCGATGAAGGAGTAAGAAGATTACACGCAACAGGAGAAGCAAAAGAAGTATTAGAATGTATCTTTTCCGATGCATTAGATAAACCATATATTGGAAAAGTATTTCAAAAGATATAAAAAGGAAAGAGGAAAGAAATATGTATCGATTATTAAAAGTAGAAGAACCAAAAAGTATGAGAAACTTAGAGGTAAGTAAAAAAGATTTATTTGGACATAAACCATCTACAGAAAAAAGAAGTAGAGGAGTTTTCTCAAGAGAAATTGAAACAGGAGAAGTTTTAGCATTCCAATGTTTAGATGAAGATAAAGTAGTAGGTGGAATGTTACTAGGAAGTAAAAATGGAAACATCATGATTCATAGAGTCTATGTAGAAGAAAACGAAATGGAAAAAGGTGCAGGAAGCTTTATGGTAAAATACGTAAAAGATCATAAAGAATTCTTCGATGCATACTTTGGACAAAATAGTGAAGGAATCATTGTAGAACCAATTTACGGAGAAGTTCAACCAAGAAGAGCAGAACATATCGCAACCGGTAGAAGAACTTATAGATAAAGGTATAAAAAATTAAGATATCGTAAGATATCTTTTTTCTATGTTATAATATTAGAAGGAGGAGATCTTATGGTATTATCAGTCGATTCAATTCATGTTACACCAAATGAATTAGAAGAATTAGATCGTACAAATCCATATAATGTAGTAGGGGCATTTATTCAAACCATTACAGAATTTAATCCAGAAGACCCTGAACCATTTTTTGAAAAATTACAAATCTTACAAGGTTCTCTACAACCAATATCAGAATTAATGAAACAAAATGTAGAAGATAGAATGAATCAAAATAGTAAGTATGAGTACATTGGAAAATCATACTTTGTAGGTTCAAAACCAGAAAATGAGTATGAACCAACAGAACCATATCAAATAGAAGTAACAGAAAACCCTTATAGTAATATACAAGAAGGATATTTGAAGTTATTTGTGAAAAGCGGAGGAGCAGATGCCTTAAGAGGAATCACGATGCGCCGCGGAAAAGAAGATAGAAACT
>CAMIXP010000084.1 GCA_946402785.1 uncultured Caryophanales bacterium
TTGATATCAATAAATCTAATTTAGAGAAAATGATTAAAGACGAACAACAATATATTGATGCTTCTCATCAAGCAACAATTGAATTCTCTAATGATGGAATTAAAGCTGCTGCTGTAACAACGATGGGTGGATTTGGATCAAGTACTGCTGGATTCAATTACTTATTTGAAGTACCAGTAGAAGAAATTAATATGACATTTGATAAACCATTTATGTATCTTGTTCGTGATAAAGATACGGGTGAAGTATGGTTTACAGGAACTGTTTACGAAGTTGTTCAAAAACAAGCTTAAAAGAAACTAGCGTACGCTAGTTCTTTTTTTGTGTTTTTTATGTTAAAATAAGTTTGGTGATTCGATGCAGTTTGCTTATAATAATAAAACTTATGATATTGTAATCGAAAAGAAAAAGGGTACTAGAAATACCTATATTCGTGTTAAAAAAGATTTAGCAATTCATGTCACTACAAATTATTTTTCATCCACACATAGTATTGAAAAATTGATACGAGAAAACTATGATCGTATTTGTGATATGATTGATATACAAGAGACAAAAGCACGTAATAATTCTGGATTCTTTTATTTAGGAAAACAGTATACGATTGTTTATGGAGATTCTAAAAAAGTGGAGTTTAGGGGAGACAAAGTTTATGTTCCACATGATTTCGATGTAGATGCTTGGTACAAGAAACAAGCAAAAACTTTGTTTTTAGAAAGACTCAATGAAAACTATGAAAAGTATAGTAGAAATATTCCTTATCCAAAACTTCGTATTCGTAAAATGACTTCTCGTTGGGGAGTATGTAATACAAGAAGTCATGTGATTACTCTCAATCTAGAATTAATTAAAAGAGATATTTGTTATTTAGATTATGTTATTATTCATGAAATGACCCATTTGGTATATGGAGATCATTCTACTCGTTTTTGGAAAGTTGTAGAAGAGAATATGCCAGGATATAAAAAATATAGAGATGAAATGAAGGAATTTTAATGGTACTTACAAGTTTAGAAAATGATAAAGTAAAAGCTCTTGTGAGACTTCAACAAAAGAAGTATCGAGATGAGACCGGTACGTATTTGGTGGAGGGAGAGCATTTAGTAGAAGAGGCTTATAAACATGGTTCTATTCTTCAAGTCATTGCGCTAGAAAATATGCCAATTTCTTATGATTGTGATATTCTTTATGTCACAGAAGATATTTTAAAAAAGATTAGTTCTTTAGAGAATCCTCCTTCTATGATGGCTTTATGTAAGAAAGAAGAAAATCATGAAATTGTAGGAGATAAAATTTTATTACTAGATGGTATTCAAGATCCAGGAAATCTTGGTACGATGATTCGTAGTAGTTTAGCTTTTGGTGTTCAGACGATTATTCTTTCTCCTAATTGTGTGGATTTATATAATCCAAAAGTGATTCGTGGGACACAAGGTATGATGTTTCATATTCCCATTATTGTCATGGATACGAAAGATGCCATTACATATATGAAGCAACATCATATTCCTGTTTATGGAACGAATGTTGTGAATGGAGTAGAGGCTTCTTCCTTAACTTCATCTGAAAAAGAAAAATATTGTTTAATTATGGGAAATGAAGGTTCTGGATTAAGTGATGAAGTATTTGCTTTATGCGATCGAAATCTATATATTCCTATGAATGAACAAGTAGAAAGTTTAAATGTAGGAGTTGCTTGTAGCATTCTTCTCTATGAACTTGGGAGGTAAATATGAAAACTAGTTTACTTATATTTAGTGTTGTAGGGGCACTTGGAATTCTTGTTGTTGCGGCAATTTCTGCTGTTATTATTTATTTTTGTACCAAAAAGAAGTAGGTGATTTAGATGGAAGTTGTTTCCATTGGAAAAGTTGTGAATACACATGGAATCAAGGGAGAAATTCGAATTCTTTCTCATTTTCCATTCAAAGAAAAAGTATTTGGTGTTGGGAAGAAGATCTTGATTGGAGATCAAACCTATACTATTACGAGTTATCGCGTTCATAAAGAATTTGATATGGTTACGTTAGATGGATTTCATAATATCAATGATGTATTATTTTTACTTCATAAAAAGGTATTTGTTCCTAAAAATGAAATTGAATTAGAAGAAGATGAAGTATTAGATGAAGATTTAATTTCTTATACTGTCTTGACAAATGATGGTAGAAGGGGAATAATAAAGGAAATTTTCTATGCAAGTGAGCATAATAAAATCTTGAGAATTCAACTAGATCATGAGGTACTTATTCCTTATGAATCACCTATGATTTTGAAAATTAATAAAGAGAATAAAACAATCTTAATCGAATTAATTGAGGGTATGTGATGAATATGAAAATTGATATTTTAACTTTGTTTCCTCATATGTTTCAAGGTGTCTTTGAAGAATCTATTTTAAAAAGAGCTATTGATGAAGGAAAAGTAGAAATCAATCTTGTTAATTTTAGAGATTATACAAAAGATCCTCACAATAAAGTAGATGATACTCCTTATGGTGGTGGAGCTGGTATGGTTTTAATGTGTCAGCCAATCTTTGATTGTGTTGCGTCTCTTCGAAAAGAAGATTCCGTTGTGGTTTTACTGACACCAGATGGAGAAGTATACAATCAAGCAATGGCTTATGAACTTAGTCAAGAGAAGCATTTGATTTTAATCTGTGGGCATTATGAAGGATTTGATGACCGCATTCGTAGTATCTGTGATCGTGAGATTAGTGTAGGAGACTATGTCTTAACAGGAGGAGAAATTCCTGCGATGGCTGTCGTTGACTCCATTACTCGATTGCTTCCAGGTGTGATTACGGAAGAGTCTCACATTAATGATTCTTTTCATGATCAATTATTAGATTACCCAACTTATACAAAACCAAGAGTATATGAAGGAATGGAAGTTCCAGAGGTTCTTGTATCAGGAGATCATCAAAAAATTGATCAATGGAGAAGAGAAGAAAGTATGAAAAAAACACAAGAGCGTAGACCTGATTTGTTAGAAAAGTAGGTGATATTATGTATTCTGTTAATAGTGATAAGAATATGAAGGGTAGACTTGATAATGTATTAATCTTAGATGGTTTTCCAATGGGAAGTGCCAATAGGGTGTATCAGATTCAAGGATCTCCTATTCGCTGTATTAAGGTAATTGGACGACCTTTAGCATCTCCTATGGTAACAGATTTAGTCATGAAAAAATATCGCAGACTCATTGCGTATTTAACAGAATTATTAATTGATGATGATGATTCTGGTGATTCTGTTAGAGAAGCTTTAAATCAAATTGAAAAATTTAAACAAGAAATTAAGAATAAATATCGAGACTATTTAAAGAAAAAAGACTTAGAATTAATGTCTAAACAGTTGTATTTATTACAAAAAGAAGCAACGGAAAGATATATGGAAATTCGAAATAGTTTTATCAAAATGAATGAAGAAAAGAGAAGCAAATAACTTCTCTTTTATTTTTTTAAAAAGTTGTTTTTTTTCGACCTTCTTTATGGTATACTTTATATTAGAATAGAGTACATGTAGATACATACAGTAGGGTGGTGAATTACTACATGGATAATGAAGAAAAAAAGGGATTTAATAGATTTTTCTTTTCTACAGAACTAGATCGTGGAGATGTACGCGAGACTGGTAGTTTTGAAGTGGAACAAGAAAAACCTAACAAAAGTGAAAATAATAACGATTCTAATCGAAGAAGAAACAACAATCGTAGAAACAATCGTAGAAGAAATAGTCGTAGTAGAGTAAATCGTTATGCGAATAAAAGAGTCGAAAATAATGTGGATGTAGAACCAACCACTCCTGAACAGATTGGAGTCATTCCCTATAATGATGCCGTATCTACCATCAAGAGTGAGGTAACAGGGCCAATTCCATACAATGATTCTATTTCTACCATTCAACCAGTAGAGGAAAAAGAAACTATTCCAACTGCTGACTTTAAAGTATTTGGTAGTGAAGAGGAAGTCCTTGAAGAGAAAGAATCTGTTGGACCAATTCCATACAATGATTCTATCTCTACGATTAAAAATGAAGCCATTGGACCAATTCCTTATAATGATGCAGTTTCTACTATTAAGAGTGAAGTAACAGGACCAATTCCTTATAATGATTCGATTTCTACTATTAAAGATGAAAAAGAAGAATATGCATTGGAAGATGAAATCAACTCTTTAAAAGAAAAAGGAATTCATGTTGCGGATTCTGTCAGAGATATTGATTTAGATCATACTCTTTTTAGAGATCAATATTTTATTCAAAATCCAGATGCAAAAGATGAAGTTGTAGAAGAAGTAAAAGAAGCATTAGAAGCTGAGAAGAGTGAACATAAACCAGAATTTAAAATTAGTAAAATCTATCTTAGTTTCCAAACAAGAGTTATTTTATTACTTGTAGGAGTTGTCTTACTATTTGGTACTGCTTGTTTTATTATTGCATCTACCTTACAAAATAATTCTGTTCGTAAAACAAATTTTGTAGAAAATACAAAAATTACTTATGATGTATGTCAGTCTGCTGTTAATCCATATAATGATTTATGCTTAAAAGAGGGAAATATTTATCCTTCTTCTGATTCATCTATCATTCATGTTGGATATCAGTATGAAGCTAAATTTGCAAAAGAAATTCCATATGATATGTCTTATCATGTAGTTGTGGTTAATAAGATTTATGATCATAATGATCCTAATAAAGTATCTTATGAAGATGAAGATTTATTAATTGATAAGAAAGAAGTTCCTGATAATGGAAATCCTGCTACTTTGGATGTAAATGTAGATGTTGATTTCCAAAAATATAATCGTTTTGTAAATGAGTATAAAGAACAATATTCTAAAAATGTAGATGGTGTATTAAATGTTATCTTATATCTAGATGATGGAGAAGAGACGAGAAATGTAGGAGAAGTTAATATACCTTTAGGAGAAAAAGAATTTGCTATTACTTCTAAAAATGTAACAGATTCTAAACAAGTTTATTTACAAGCTACTAGAGATTGGACTAATACCAATACGTTATATATTGTTGTTGGATCTGTCTTTGTTCTATTATCTTTATTCTTATTATTCCATTTAACAAAACTTGCTATGTCAGTAACTGGTAAGAAATCTAAATATCAAGAATTATTACTAAGTATTTTAAATGAATATGATAGACAAATTGTTATTGCAAGAGACGGATATGAATCTGCAGAAGAAAAAGAAATTATTAAAGCTAATTCTTTCCAAGAATTATTAGATAAAGGTAATTCTTTAAACAAACCAATTATTTACTCTAGAGTTAATAATGTTAAGAGTGAATTTATTGTTGAAGATGAAACTGTTATTTATAAGTTTGTATTAAAAGAGGCTGATTTGGAGGGATAGAAATATGAATACTGTTAATTTTAAAAATGTATGGTTTCTCGTTTTATTATTAGTAGTATTAGGTATTTCTTTCGGAGTTGTCCGTGTGATTGGATCCTTTGATTCTTCTTCTATGTATACACAATTAGTTTATGGAGATAATTAAGTAGAAACTTTCTACTTAATTTTTGTTAGAGGTGAGTGGATATGAAAAATAAAAAATTATTCTTTATTATTCCTTGTGTTATTATTCTGATTGCTATTTTGATTGGATTTGCTTTGTTTCTATTAAAAGATAATCATTTCTCTGGAAAATCCCAAATAAAGAAATTAGATGTTAATATTGGAGATGTTGTAGAATTAAAAAAACAATTAGATTATTCTGATCTTTCTTCTTTAGAATTTTATTCTAGTAATGAT
>CAMIXP010000085.1 GCA_946402785.1 uncultured Caryophanales bacterium
GGTAATCCAAATAATGGAACTGTTTCAAATGGTCCTACTGAAAATGATATTTTATTTGCCAACTTTGTTTCTGGTTTCAAAGAAATTGCATTAGACACAACTGTGTTACTTGTAAATAATGTACCTAATAAATCATTAGATCTTGTATTCTATGCAAATAATGATCCAAATCAAAGTAGAACCATTCATATAGGTATAGATACGATTCAAGACGTTACAATTAACAATCGTGTAAGAATGCAGACAACTGAAAAAAAGGTAGAAGATAATTCTACCAAAAGTATGCTTCTTTCTGCAGCTGTCTTTGGTGGAAATCCTATTATGCAAATGGCTGGTAATGCAGGATTTAATAATCTATTTAGTTCTTTATCCAATAACTACGATAAAGTAGATTACAATTCTTATTATGAAATAACTATTTTATATAATGCGATGGGAGAAGCTTCTAAGGTTGTAGTTACAACAGATACCAGTCCCGAATTATTTGTTCATAACTTACCTATTCACAAGCAATAAAAAAACTACGAATTTCGTAGTTTTTATTTTTTATGCAGGTTTTCCAGAACTACTTACAGTTGTGTAGTTCGCAATTGTTTGTCCTGTAAATTCATCGATACTGTACCATCCTGTTCCTAATCCATGATCTGTTTCACTACCATGGTGAGCAGAGTCTGATACGAATATTGCATAATCGTTTGGTCCATCACCTGTTCTTTTCATATCCAAAACAGATACCCAGTGTCTTTTAAAAGTCCATCTTTGGCCACTCTTTCCTACTGTTGGATTAGCCAAGTCAAACATAACATAATCTCCATTTTGTAGAGCGGAAACGATGTTTCCTTTTACAGAATCGTATTTTCCATTTACTTTGTGAACGGTTGCTTGTAAACCGAAATTGGAGAAGTATTGGTTGGTTACATCTTCTTTGTAACCAATTCCGTTTGCAGCCTTTTTGGCAATATCAACGGCTTGTGTATTATTACTTGCGAATCCACTGGCAATACTAGATGCGGCTGCTCTATTACAGTCTCCACTCCATCCAGCAATTTGCATTTGATTGTAAACCGTATGAGTTTTTCCATCCAAGCTTGATGTAATTTGTCCAAATACACCATTACTTGGATTTGCGATGAATTCTCCACCTGTTGTGGATTCTCCTTTTTTCGTTGTATCTGTTGAAGTTGTATCTTCAGTAGTTGCATCGGTTGGAGTTGTCGCATCACTCGATGCTGCTGCATCCATTTTAAAGGATGATGCATTCGCAAGAGCGGCTCTTATTTTTTCTGCCAACTCTTTCATTTTAGCATCACATTCGTTCATGGTACTCATGTATTGACTTCTTGCAGAGCGATTTTCTTCCGTATCTGGTAATTGATTATAAGCACTTGATGCACTTTGATATTTATCTTTATACTCTTTATATTGTTCATATAATGAAACGGCATCAGCAAAAGCAAGTAATTGGCTAACTACTTGTTTCATTTGAGAATAGAATTCGGAACATTTTTCCGCAATACTATCATGAGATGCACCCTTCCAAGAAGATGCTAAACCTTCTATCTGGCTCATATAGTTTGAGGCGTTTTGCTCTAATTCACTTGAATGTCCTGAAACAGTTCCTGCGCTTACCATATGCTCATACCTTTCTTATTTTCTTTTACCATACTCATTATATCATTATTTTTTTTATATTCCTATAAAAAAGCAATCAGTTGACTGCTTTTTCTATTTAAATTGATCTAATAGAGATAATTGTTTGATTTTTAAATTGCGATTTTTTCCTGTTCCTAATTCTATCTCAGGTTTAACCGTTTTTCCGTGATAATCGCTTCCTCCACTTACTAGTAAACCAAATTGTTCCGCAATCCTACGATAGTATTCCATTTCTTCTTTGGAATGGCTAGAATGATATACCTCGATTCCTCTTAGACCACAATCAATCATTTCTCTTAATAGTTTTAAAAACTCTAGTTCTGTTAGTTCTAATGATTTTGGGTGTGCTAATACTGGGATTCCACCACTTTCCTTTATCAACTTTAAACATTCTGGATATTGTAGTCCTTTTCGATCTTGTCTTGTTTTATTAAATGCCTCTACTAAGTATTTATCAAAGGCATCTTGTATGGTAGAAGCATATCCATATTTGACACATAATTTTGCGAGATCTGGTCTTCCTAAATTATGGCTTGCATTTACTAATTCTTTGATATCTTCATAATGGAATCGGATTCCATAATCTCTTTTGATTTGTTCCATGATGGTTAATACTGAATTGATACTATTATCTTTTAATTCTGTCATCTTTTGATTTAATGCAGGATTACTTAAGTCAATTCCATATCCAAGAATATGCATTCTTCCTTTTTTTACTTTAGCGGATAATTCAATTCCATTGATGATGTGAATTCCACTATTTTTGATGGAGGGATCTTCTCTATTTACTGTTTTCATACCATCGATTGTATCGTGATCTGTTATTGCAAGTGTTCCTATTCCTTTTTGAATAGCTAAATCTATTAACTGTTGAGGAGATAAATCTCCATCCGAGTAATAGGTATGAGTATGCATATCAATGATTTTTTCCATATTCTTACCTTCCTAATACCAATTGTTTTCCTTCTTCTGCCACTTCTGTGTTGGCAAATACTTCTTGTGCTTCTCGTAGGTAGTTTTCTTTTTCAATCTCTGGCCAGAAATGCGTTAATACTAGTTTTTTCACATTGGCATCTTTTGCGATTTCTGCTGCTTCATTGGCAAATAAGTGTTCATCTTTTTCTCTATATTGTCCTTTTAAAAAAGTGGATTCACAAATAAACAAGTCACAATCTTTTGCGAAAGTTCTTAGACCATTTTTCGTTCCCGTATCTCCTGAATATACAATAGTTCCATTTGGAGTTTCTACTTTTAAGGCATAACTTTCAATGTCATGAGGAACCCATAAATTTGTAATTTTAACATTTCCAAAATTGGTTTTTAGATTCTTTGAATAACCGTGTAAATCTACTTCTTCTCTTCCTGCATATTTTTGAATTAATTCATAATCCATTGCATGTTTTTCTACTTTTCTAGATGTATACCAACCATCAGATGCTGTATAGTATTCATCTTGCCATGATTTAGTTTCTGGAAGATAGATTTCTGCTTTTTGTTTGATATATCCATATTTTTTATATACATAGAGTGTCTGTAGTAATGAGACTAAATCTCCATAATGATCTGGATGTAAGTGAGAAATAAATACTTTTAAGTTATTTAATTTTTCTTTTTCTCCTAATAATCTAGTACATCCATTTCCACAATCTAATAGGATATTATAACCATCCTGTTGGATTAAAAAGCCCGGACAATTCTTGTCTCCTTTTGGATAAGGAGATACGGTTCCTAATGGAGTAATTACTGTTTTACTCATACTATCATTCCTCTCTTTACTAACATTTTTTCTTGAACAATGGGATCTACATATCTAGATACATCTTTTCCTAACTTGAATACTTCTTTTACCATACTGGAAGATACAAACTGGTAATCTTTATCTGCAAAAAGACAAATGGTATTTACTTTGTTATCTGAGATTTCTTTGTTGATTTGTTGAAGACCTACTTCATAGTCATAATCACTTAAGCTTCTTAGTCCTCGAATGATTGCCTTACATTCATGAAGAATTGCGACATCTACGGCTGCGCCTGATGCAGAAATGACTTTTACATTCTTCATTCTTTTATAGAGTTCTTGAATCATTTCCATTCTTTCTTCCACTGTGAACATTCCAGAACCCTTCATTGGGTTTTGCATAACCGCAATAATCACTTCATCAAATAAATCACTTGCTTGTTCTACAATGTTCATATGTCCTTTTGTTATCGGATCAAAACTTCCTGGATATAATACTTTTGTCATAATTGTTTCACCAACCTTTGAATTGTTTTTGGATCTGTTTTTGTTAATACGATATCAAACTTATTTGGGTCATATTCTAGACTTGCTTTTTCTCTTAGAGCAAATGCTTCTTCCGAAATATTGTCTCTTTTCATGGCTCTTTGTTTTCTTACTTCATAGGGAACATCTAATAGAATGGTCATATCACATTGATCAAAGTATTTTGATATCGGTAATAGGATCCAATCTAAAATTACGATTTCGTCTGGATGTTGTCTGATAAACTCATCTATTTCTATTTGCATCTGTTTCCAAGTAATCTCTGTTAGTTTATCCATTTCATTTCTAGAATCAAATACAATTTCTCCTAGTTTTTTTCGATCAACTATCCCTTCTTTTAAAACTTCTTGTCCAAATGCTTTTACTAGTTCTTCTTGAACTTCCGGTACTAATAATACATGGTGTCCTACTTTATCAATTTCTAGGTGTATATATTTCTTATCTGATAGTTTGATAATTTGTCTTGCCAATGTACTTTTTCCACATCCTGATTTTCCACATATTCCTATCATCATATGTTTTCCTCCCTTCCACTTGTATTGTATGATAATTTTAGATATAATAATAATATATATTTATTATGTCTATCATATCAGGAGGTTATCATGAATATTGATTTTGAATTATATCGAATTTTCTATGTTGTGGCCAATCACGGCAATATTACGAAAGCTAGTGAAGAATTGAATATCTCTCAACCTGCTATTAGTAAGTACATTAAAAACCTAGAGGAACAACTCGGTGGGCAATTGTTTGTTAGAACGAAACGTGGTGTCATTCTAACAGAAGAAGGAAGAGAGTTTTATAATTATATTAAACAAGCGATTGAGTATATTAATAATGCAGAAAATAAATTTACAGATTTAATTCATTTGGAAACTGGATGTATTAAGATTGGAGTTAGTACGACTCTTACAAGAGAGTTCTTACTTCCTTATTTAGAAAAATTCCATGAACTTTATCCTAAAATTGATATTCAAATCATGACGTATTTAACTTCTGACTTGTTTCCAAAATTAAAGAATGGATTAGTTGATCTTGTCATATTAAATCTAAATGATAAGAGTTATGGTAATGATATTGAAATTATTAAATGTAAAGAAATTCATGATTGCTTTGTAGTTAATAAGAAGTATCAAAATTTATTAAATCAAGATTTATCTTTGAAAGATTTAAATGATTATCCTTTGGTCTTACAAGCGCATGGATCGAATACTAGAGAATTCTTAGATGAGTTTGCGAGAAGTCATGGAGTTGTCTTAAATCCTAATATTGAGTTAGCGAGTTATTCCCTAGTAGTGGATTTCTCAAAAATTGGTCTTGGTATTGGATATGCCACTAAGGAATATATTCAAGATTCTTTGAAGAATCATGAATTGTATGAATTACCTATTAAAGAAAAAATTCCTGGTCGTTATATTGGAATTGCTTTATCCAAAAATCATATTCCTAACTTTAGTACCAAGAAATTAATTGAGATTATTACTCAAAAACAACAAAATAACTAGTCTTTCGACTAGTTTTATTTTTAAATGGAGCGACATTTTGACAAAAGAAAAGTTCCTAAATAAAAAGTGGGAATTTGTACTCCCACTTAACTCATAATATCTTAATCTTACGATATCTTATGCTTTAACTTTTTTATTAATATATATAGTATATCCTAAACACATAGCTATTAAGATAATACTGCTAATTATATTACTTTCACCCGTAGAAAAAATACTTAGTGAATTAAATACTCCATGGAATATAATGCATGGAATTAATGATTTACTTTTATAGAATACCATAACTAGCATATATCCAATTGCTATTGCATAA
>CAMIXP010000086.1 GCA_946402785.1 uncultured Caryophanales bacterium
GGTTGCTAAGGAAGGAGTTTCTTCATATACAACAATAATTCTTGTTGTATTTAAAAATTGATATAGTGGATTAAATCTCATCAAGTATTGTAATTTAGCTGGTAGAATTTCAATACTATAGAATACTGGTGTTAAGTAATTCCAAATGGTTGTGATAATTCCATAGATATAGAATACATCTCGTAAGAATACAGATACACATGATAGGAATAATCCAACTCCTACCGTAAACATAAATAAACATAGGAATACATATGGTAATAATAAATAATTAATATTAAAGTGGCATGTATATTCTCCTAGTCCTGCATATGATAATGCAATAACTCCTAGCCATGGTATCAATGTTAGTAAGAAGTTAATCCCTACGAAGATACACTTTGCTACTGGGAAGATATACTTTGGTATATATACTTTATTAATTAATAAGAAGTTATCTACTACAGAAGTCATCGCAGCATGAGATGCTTCACTGAAGTAGTTAAACATAATAATACCAGTCATTAAGTATACTAAGTAGTTGATTCCCTCTACTTTAAATTTGAACATTTGAGAGAATACAATTGCCATAACTGTCATCATTAAAATGGGATATAATAAGCTCCAAACTACTCCTAAAACACTTCTTTTATACTTTACTTTGAAGTCTCTTAATATTAATTGTGTCATTAAGAACCAATATCTTCTAAAATTTGCAATAATCTTTCCTATCATTCCTAAAAACTCCTTTTGAGAATCATTCATTCACTCTTTATTATTTTATCAAAAACCCCAGTAAAAGTCTACTTTGAGACCCATAAAAAAAAAGAAAGTTTTGACTTTCTTTTATTCATAAATATATTTCATTAAAATCTCTGTAATTTTTGCATATCCAAGTCCATTTGGATGTAATCCATCGTTGGTATACATTTCATCAAACATCTCATTTTCATCGATCAATTCTTTGAATGCATCGATATATTCTACTCCTTCTGTTGTTGCACAATATTTCTTTAGTCTAGAGTTAATGGATTTAATTTCTGTGATATGTCTATCATTTGCTCCTGGCAAATTATTATTAACTGGATAGATTGAAATAATATAGATTTCGCTTTGAGAACGGTTTTCTTTAATTCCCTCTGCAATCTTTACGATATTTTCATATACTTCTTGATTTAATTCTTCACTGTCATCCCATTCAATATCATTGGTTCCAATTTGAATAAATACTTTGGTTGGATTGTATCGATAAACTCTTGCTTCCATGTTATTTAAGATATCGGTTGTTTTATTTCCTACAATTCCACTATTTACAATTGGTAAGTCACTGAAGATTCTTTCTGTTGGGTACCAATCAAATATAGAATCTCCTAATAGTACAATGTTTTCATTTTGATAAATATTGCTGGTCTTTGTTTGCACTTCTCCTAAACTAAGAGCTGTTCCTTGATTGGTATTGGCTAATAGGATGATAGCTCCTAAAATCACTAGTATTGATATCGCACGTTTTTTCACTTTTTTATTCTCCTATCCATTTTGTTTTTGATTGCACATATACCTAGATATGCATTCAGTAAAAAGATAGGTACAAAGTTCACAAGATATCTAGATCTTGTTTCCCACATCAGTAAGAATAAGAAGATTCCAAATGTACTTGTTAATAGAATAATTTGAAAATCTTGTAGTTCTTTTGGTAGATGTTTTCGATATAGTATTCCCAAAAACATACCAATTAGAACTATGACCCATCCTCCATTCGAAAAAGCCCAGTACAACCAATCCTCATTCTCGTTCGAATTGATATACTTTGTCATTTCTTTATGAATGGGTTCTCTTCTTAATTTCTCTCCTGCATAGAATGTACCATCTGTCCAGGTATAATTAAATTTTTTAAAATAGAACGATAGAATTTGTTTTTTCTCCCATAATTCTTTCATTCTGGTTTTGATTCCTTGAATAGCTATCTTATTTCTTTCTTCTTGTCCTAATACTTGGTTGATTGCTTTATAAGACTCTTCACTATATCCACCATTTCCTTGTAGTCCAATCCAAATAAAATGACTGGTTGGCATCTGATATAATTCCAATGCTTCTTGATCAAAGAAATGATTGATAAAGATCTTCTTTCCTATGAATAAAACAGATATGATTCCTAATAGGATACAACCAAATCGGAACCTGTTTTCTTGTTTTCTTAGTAGTAAGAATATGAAGACAGCGATGGTTGGAATGAACACCGTTGGTTTTATCATTCCTCCAATTGCCATTAGCGATCCTGATACCATTATATAACGAACTTTCGGATTAATAAAGAAGTATTTGTATAAATAATAAAGTGGAATGATGATAAAAGGTATCGTTAACGTATCTGTATAAAAGATTGGTAAGTAAAATAATAATGGTGAAAATAATATACAGAACACGATGAATGGCTTACTATATTTTGAATTGATTTCTTTTAATAGTTTGTATAAGTAGCATAAAGAAATATCGATTGCGAATAGATTGATTGCAATTCCTAATAGTAAATATTTCTTAAATCCTATCCATGTGAATAATTTAAATACGCAATCAAAGAAGACAGAGATGATAATATTGTTACTGCAAACATATAAGTATTCGTTTCCAAATGATGGATGAGCACTCTTCGCAAACTCTATGGCATTTTGAAAGATTCTTCCAAAGTCCCAAGATGGTTTTACTGCGAAAAGATAGGCTACTAAGATTTGAATTCCTAAGAATACGAGAGACATGGCTATCATATCTTGTTTATTCTTCCATAGTTTATCTTGATACTTATATAGTAATAATCCTAAGCCAATAATGATGATCATTAGAATAATTGTTAAGAATATATTATTTTTAATAACGTGATATGGATTGATTGCAATACATAGGATAGCTCCTATCATTAGAATTCCTAACATAACTCGGAGAATCGTAATTCCTACTTCTCCTATTTTTTCCCCATACTTCTTTATCCATTCTTTTCCTTTGACCCAAAGGAATGCAAATAAGAAGGAGATAATTGATACTACTATCCATAAACCAATACATAGTAATAAATCTTTTCCGAACCCTTTGGCTTCTATCCATGAAGTAAGTTTCTTCGTAAGAATCGTTAGTGGTAAGACATGAATCAAATACACATAGAATACATTCTTTGACTGATTGGTGAACCAAGCAGGCATCTTTACTGTATGATTCTTAAAGAATAAGAATACTAGGATACTTGGTGCAATTACCAGTGGTGATATAGCATCCATAAAGGTATCAATGATTACTCTTTTACTAATGAAACTGGTGCAAATTGGCATGAAGATAAGAGAGAGAATTGCTAATAATATTAATTTCCAGGTAACCTTACAATCATTCTTAAATAAGTAATATCCTAGGAAACAATAATTCATATAAATCATTAAATGCGGTAATGTAAAACTACTTAGAATTGGATATCCAAATACGGTAGATATTTCATTTAATCCAACAAATCCATTTCCTAAGATAAAGATGATTGTAATCATCTTTATCAATTCTTCCTTGGATAAAGCTTCTACGAATTTCTTTAAGAATGGGATTAATAAATAGATGAGAATAATCACTGGCATAAACCATAGATGATATTTTGTTCTGAATGATGTAACTTGTCTTGCAAATTCAAGGAGATTAATATTTCCATTCCCTAGGAAATAAATAAGGGAGAAGAATAGATAGGCAAGAATGAGTTTCCATACTCTTTTGAAAAAGTATTCTTTATAAGATTCTTCTTCTTTTTTAGAAAACATTAGAATCCCTGTTAACATAAAGAAGATTGGGATTCCAAATCTTGTGAATGCATTTAAAAATGTCATTACAAAAAAAGAAAGAGAATCATTAACGAAGTATTTGTATCGGAAAATAGCCATACAATGTAAAAGAATTACATTTAGTATCGCAATGACTCTTAATTGATCTAAATACTCGATTCTCTTTTTCATAAGGAAGGCTCCTTTCTGTTATTTATATAACTTGCAGTATAATTTGGTAACCCATTTATTCTTTTCTACGGTTCTTCTTAAGAAGCCTCTTCCTTCATAATATTTATTTTTCCTGTAATCAGGAACTTCCTTTTTTAGATAGGCAAATGCTTCATCAATGAACTCCATTCCTACCTTTTTATCCTTTTGAACTCTTTGTTGTACGGTATAATTGGTAATCATACGTACGGTTAATTTATCAATTTTTTCTTTTAAATAATCTTTATCTTTTGTGAGATTTCTAATTTTATCAATAATCTTTAAGATATCAAAACAACGTCTATCTCTTACGGTTGTCTCACTATTACCATGAATGACATAATAATTTAATGCTTCATCTACTTTTCCAATTTTCTTGGCTTTTACTAATGCTTCTATGACGAATGGAGCATCTTCATATTTTAAGTTTTCTACAAAACGGATTTTGTTGTCTTCTAGTAAACTTCTTTTATATAGTTTTGCCCATGGACATAAATCCTCATTAATAATATCTGGATTATCTTTTAAAGAGGTATTTTCAAAGAATGGATGTTTAATCTCTTCTATCGTACCATTGTCATATTCTTTATAGAAGTCACAGATTACCATATCTAAATTGCCTGCTTCTGCTTTTTGAAACATAACTTCACAAGCTCTTTTATCTAGATAATCATCACTATCTAAGAACATGATATATTTACCGGTTGCATGGTTGATTCCAAAGTTTCTGGTTTTACCAATTCCTTGATTTTTATTGGTGAATGATTTGATTCGTTTGTCTTTATAACTCTTAATGATTTCTTCTGTAGAATCCGTTGATCCATCATTTACAATAATAAATTCACATTCTTTTTTTGTTTGATTGATTAAGGAATCAAGACATTTGTTCATGTACTTTTCTGCATTATAAGCTGGTACTATGATACTGATATCTGTCATCTTATCACCTCTTATTGCTTACTATTATAAACTATTATAAAGTTCTTTTCAACCAAAGAAAAACACCTTTCGGTGTTTATAAAACATAAATAATACATACCATACTGATTAAATATAGGATGGATGTGATTAATAATTTTTTATCGGAAAGAATGACATCAATTGGATCTCCATAAGAGTTTCCTTCTATGTTTAGACTATATAGTTGTAGGACTACCATTAATAAAGGAATGGTCCAAAACATATAGTCATTTCCAATATGTTCGATGGTTGTTGGATCCACACACCATAATGTATATGAGACGATTGCTAAAGCAAAGGCTACATACATATTTTTATCTAAGAAAGACTGATTGTATAGAGAAAGAGACTCTCTACTTTTATCTCCATTCTTTAAGATTTCATTTCTTCTTTTACCAAAAGCTAAGAAGAAAGATCCAAAAATAATCATTAAGTATAAGTATTTAGATACTTCTACATCTACAGCAATTCCACCATAGACTACTCGTAAGATGAATCCTAAAACAATAATCACTACATCAATGATTGGTATGTTTTTTAATACTTTACTGTATGCTAGATTCATGACAATGTATAAAATGGGAATTAAGATAATCGCATTTGAATTTACTCGATCCGAAATAATCCATAAGAATCCTCCTAATAGAAT
>CAMIXP010000087.1 GCA_946402785.1 uncultured Caryophanales bacterium
GATATTGATCCATTAAAATATGATTTATTATTTGAAAGATTCTTAAATCCAGAAAGAAAAACAATGCCAGATATCGATACAGACTTCCCAGATGATAAAAGAGAAATCGTAATCGATTATGTAAGAGAAAAATATGGAGAAAAAAGAGTCAGTGGAATTATTACATTCGGAACGATGGCTGCCAAGCAAGTCATAAGAGATGTATCAAGAGTATTAAATATTCCGTTATATAAAGTAGATTCTCTATGTAAGTTTATTCCACCGGCATCCAAAGATTCTCTAATGGATTTATACAATCAAAACCAAGCATTTAAAGCAAGAATTGAAAGTGATACATTACTTTCAGATATGTTTAAGATAGCCGTCAAATTAGAAGGATTCCCAAGACATACTTCTCAACATGCCGCAGGAATTGTTATGTCTCAAGTAGACTTAGATGAAGTAGTACCACTTGTGAAAATCGATAATATGTATCTAACAAGTTATTCCATGGAATACCTAGAAGATTTAGGACTTTTAAAAATGGACTTTTTAGTTATCAAAAACTTAACATTAATTGATAATATCTTAAAAGATGTAAAAGAAGTATATGGAAAAGAAATAGACTTCTCAAAAATACCATTAGATGACAAAGAAACATTAAAGTTATTTGAAACAGGAAATACCTGTGGAATTTTCCAATTTGAATCAGAAGGAATGAGAAACTTCTTACGTAAATTAAAACCAAATACGTTTGAGGATATTTTTGCGGCAATTGCTTTATTTAGACCAGGAGCTGCAGTCAATATCGATTCCTTTGTAAGAAGAAAACATGGAGAAGAAAAAGTAGAATACTTAGATCCTTCTCTAGAACAAATTACCAAGAATACTTATGGTATCTTAGTATATCAAGAACAAATTATGCAGGTGGCAAATGCCTATGCAGGATATTCTCTAGGAGAAGCAGATATTCTAAGACGTGCCATGTCAAAAAAGAAATTAGATTTATTAAAAGCAGAAGAAGAGAAATTTATCAAAAAGAGTATTGAAAAAGGACATAAACAAGAACAAGCCAAAAAGATATTCGATTTGATTTTAAACTTCGCAGGATATGGATTTAATAAATCGCACTCTGTCGTATATTCGATTGTTGCGTATAAAATGGCTTATTTAAAATGTTATTACAAAACCATTTTCTTCTCCAATTTATTAAGTAATGTTATTGGTTCTGAAACAAAAACAAATGAATATATCTTAGAAGCTAAGAAAAATGGAATTGAAATTGAAAAACCAACGATCAGTAATAGTGATTCTAGATACAGAGTAAAAGAAGATACCATTGTTTATCCAATTTCCAATATTAAATCCATTGGAGCTGTTGTAACTGAACAAATTAGAAAAGCAAAAGAACAAGGACCATTTGAAGATATCTTTGATTGCTTCAGTAGACTTTATATCGAAGGAGTAGGGAAGAAAGTATTTGAAACCTTAATCATGGCAGATGTTTTAAAAGAATTTGGATACAATAGAAGAACCCTAATGGAAAACTTAGATAGTTTATTTAACTATGCCGAACTAACAAAAGATATTGATCCATCTCTAGTCATGAAACCAGAAATAGAAAGACAACCCGAATATGAAGATACTTACTTATTAGAGAAAGAAAAAGAAGCATTTGGATTCTACTTATCATCTCATCCAACAACCATGTTTAAAAAAGATAATCCAACTTGCATCCCAGTCAATGAAATTGATAAGTACTATGATAAAACAATTGATACCTTAGTATTAGTAGAAAAAGTAAAATCCATTAATACCAAAAAAGGAGACAAAATGGCTTTTGTAACAGGTAGTGATGAAACAGGAAGTAAAGAGTTTATTGTATTCCCAAAAGTACTACAAAACATGGAAGAATTAGAAAAAGGAAAAGTCATCAAAGTAAGAGGAAAAGTAGAAAAAAGATTAAATGAAATTCAAGTAATTGTGGAGAAAATGAAATATGTTCAAAGAGAAAAAGAAGAAAGTGAAAAATGATGTATATAAAGTAGTTGCCCTTGTATTGATTCTAGATCAATTAGTAAAGATTATCATCAAAAGAAGTATGAATCTTTATCAAGAAATTGCCATTATTCCGAAATTTTTCTCTCTTTGTTATGTACAAAATACAGGAGCTGCTTTTTCTATTTTAGAAGATGCTACGTTATTATTAATTGTAGTCAGTGTCATCTTTATTATCTTAATTGATAATACGGTTAAAAAAGAATATAAAAATCTATCGAAATTAGCCATCATTTCAACCGGTATGATTCTAGGAGGAATCTTTGGTAATTTAATCGATCGAATTCTATATAGAAGTGTAATTGATTTTATATCCTTTTCATTCGGAAGTTACCATTTTCCAATCTTTAATATCGCAGATATAGGTATAACTGTAGGAATGGTTCTATTAATCATCGATATGATCAAAAATAAAGATCAAAAAAGTAAGGAGGATTCTCATGATTGAAAAGTTTAAAGAATATTATAAAGATACGAAGAAAAAAATAGATCAAAAGATAGAAGCATTTAATGAAGAATTAGTAAAAGAAGACAATCCTTTATTAAGAGAAAACTTCGAATATTTTAGAAATCTAAATAGTGAAGGAAAATTAGTAAGAGGAACATTAGTTAATTTAGGATATTATCTTTTAAAAGAAGATAAAGACTATTCTCTAGACTTATCTCTTGCATATGAATTATTCCAAACAGGTATTTTAATCCATGATGATATTATCGATAATGATGATAAGAGAAGAGGAAAAGATACCATTCACTATATCAATGATCAAAAATATAGTGCTTATACAGAAGATAAAAAAGAAGCAAAACATCTAGGAGATTCTATCGCAATCTGTATGGGAAACTATGGATTATTTGAAGCAAATAAAGTATTAGGAGATGCCTATACAGAAGATCCAAACTTAGGAAGAGTCCTTTCCAATTTCAACAATACAGCAATGACAACCGTAAAAGGGGAATTAATCGATGTAATTCTTCCATTCCAAGGAAAATATCAGTTAATCGATAGTAAAAAGATAGAAGATAATATCATGGAAATCTATCGATTAAAAACAGCTCACTACACCATTATTGGACCATTATCAGCAGGTATTCTTTTAGCAGGAGGAACAGAATCTATGCTAAAAGATATCGAAAAATTTGGAGAAAAAGTAGGAATTGCTTTCCAAATACAAGATGATGTTCTAGGAATTTATTCCAATGAAATGGGAAAAGTAAAAGGTTCTGATATTAAAGAATTTAAACAAACAATTCTATATTCTCATATATTAAATACAGAATATAAAGATGCATTATTAGAAGTATATGGAAAAGAAGAAATCGATGAAAAAACAATTGAAAACGTACAAGAACTATTCAAAAAAGCAGGATCTTATGATTATGCCGTGAATAAAATGAATACACTTTATGATGAATCATTAGAAGTATTAAATCGTATTTCTTGGATCAAAGAAGACAAGAAAGAACTATTAAGAGGATTTGTTGAATATTTAAAAACAAGAAATAAATAAAGAAGTGAAAATATGAACAATTTAGGAAGTAAAACTTTAGAAACAGAAAGACTGATTCTAAGAAAGACCGAAGAAAAAGATTTAAAACCACTTTGGGAAATTCTATTAAAAGAAGATGTATCAAAATACTATTTGACAAGTAAAATGAATCAAAACTGGGAAGAAGAAAAGAAATGGCAGTATAAAAAATTAGAAAGAGCATCTGCCCCAGATACTTATATTTGGACAATTGAAAGAAAAGAAGATCATGCGATCATGGGACAAATTAGTTTTCATGATAATGAAAACTCTTCTTCCAAAGATATTGGTTGGTTCCTAGATCCTCAGTATCAACATCAAGGATACATGACAGAAGCCGCAAACAAAGTATTAGATTATATGTTTATGGAAGTAGGAATAGAAGATGTAGATACATGTGCTGCGATAGAGAATCCACCAAGTTGGAAATTAATGGAAAGATTAGGGTTCCAACCAAAAGGAACAAGTAGAATGGTAAAATATACATTAATGGATCAAGAAGTAGAATGTAAAGAATATATTTACCAAAAAAGAGAAGGAATAAAGAGGGAGATATAAATGGACAGATATCAATCAGCTAAAATCACAGGAATACTAGGAATATTAGGAAACATTTTTTTATGTATCATCAAAGCTATTGCAGGAATTATTAGTAATTCCCAATCTTTACTAGCAGATGCCTTTAATAGTGCAGGAGATATTTTTTCATCTCTTATGACATTTATAGGAAACAAAATCAGTTCCAAAGGTGCAGATGATGATCATCATTTAGGACATGGAAAAGCAGAATATATCTATTCTTTATTAATCAGTATCTCTATGTTTTTACTATCTTGCACGATGATTAAGAATGCCATAATCAATTGGTTTCATAAAGATTATTTGACGTATTCTAACTGGTTAGTCATTGTATGTATTATTACGATTGTCGTAAAACTATTATTATTTATCTATACATCTTATCTTTATAAGAAACATAAAAATATCTTAATACTCGCAAACAGTAAAGATCATAGAAATGATATTTTTATCACAACCTTAACATTAGGTTCCATTCTATTTAGTCAAAAGTTTATCTTCTTAGATACAATTGCGGGTATTTTGATCTCTTTATGGATTGCCGCAACAGCCATTAAATTATTCAT
The DNA here is from genome assembly GCA_946402785.1 of uncultured Caryophanales bacterium. Lineage (GTDB taxonomy): Bacteria > Bacillota_I > Bacilli_A > RF39 > UBA660 > UBA3789. The sequence continues at coordinate 4,712 of CAMIXP010000087.1, forward strand.
AGAAAGTTATGATGTATTAATGGATAAAAGTATGGATCAAGAAACAGAAGATAAAGTACTTAAGATTATTGAAAGACATAAAGAAGTTTTAAAGATCAATCATTTCAATTCCACACCAGTTGGGTATCGTTATCAAATTTCTTTCACAATATTTGTAGATGGAAATCTATCTACTTTTGAAAGTCATGAGATAGCAAACAGTCTAGAAAGAGAAATTGAAAAAGAAATTCCAGAGATTTATTTAAGTATTATTCACGTAAATCCTGTCGATATCAAAAAATAAGAAGAAAGAATAATGAATCAATGATTCATTATTTTTTGTCATAAAATAGAAAAATAAGTGTCAAATAAGAAGAATGTCAAGTCAATCAAACCGGTAAATCTATTTTCAAGAAGACGAGATATGATATAATAAAATAGACTAGGAAGTGATATTCATGGATTTAGAAGAATTTTTCAACAAGAAAGTAGAAGAAAATTTTGATATTAAGTCGAAACGTATTAGTATGTTAGACAACTATGGAGAAAATTTTCAAAAAAATGAATATGTTACCAATCCTGCCATTGGTAGAGATGAACAAATAAAAGAATTAATTTTGATTTTATTAACCCCTGAAAAATCAGCCGTATTAATCGGTAAACCAGGTGTTGGTAAAACTGCCTGTGTAGAAGGTTTAGCATATCGAATTCAAAGAAATCAAGTGCCAGACTTATTAAAAGGATATCAAGTTATTAAGTTGAATACGGCAGCCTTATTAGGAGCAGACCCTATAACAGGAGAATCAAAAGTTCAAATCTTAATTGATGAATTAAAAGATAAAACAAAATTGA
>CAMIXP010000088.1 GCA_946402785.1 uncultured Caryophanales bacterium
ATTAATAGATGCCATTACTAATAATAAGATTGGGGCAATGATTCCAAATAAATTCATGATATTCTTTGCTACTTTTAAGATTGCAGCTAACGCTGGTGATGAACAAGCACTGATCATTTTACTCCACCTCATTTATCATTCATATACCTTATTATAACATATTTTTGTCATAAAAAAAGAAAGTTCACACTTTCTTTTTAATCTTCTCCTATGGCTGTGAAAGATAACATTAATCCTCCACAAATATTAGATGAATGTTCATCATATCCATATTCTCCAAATGTGAATGGAACAATAAATGGAACATCTTTTGTTTCTTTTACAATTTGTTTATATACTTCTTCGATTCGATCTCCTATTTCCATTCTTCTTGCTCCATCATGGATTAAGATATAAGCAGCAGGATTGGTATATAATTGTTTTTTAACGTCTTTTACGGTTGCTCCTACTCCATCAATTAAATCATCTAATGTTGCTTCTAATTGAATAATAGCTGTGTTTTCAACCACATTATTTCCTAATGTGATAGTGTCATCTTCTACAGTTCTTGTACCATTATCGTTACCAAACATTGGGTGACGAATTACAGTTAAGTTTCCTAATGGATCTTTAATACCTAATGGTTTTGTAACAGAAGCTCTTAATAAGTTTTCTCCTGTTAAGGTACTTGGTTTTACATTTGACCATTGTGCATATTTCTTTAAAGCAGAAATTCCATCAATAGAAACTAAAGTTCTATGATTTTTTACTTCTGTGATTAATCCCATATTTTTTGTTTCTTTATAAGCACCTGTGAAGGATGTTACCATTTCATTATCGGTATAGAAGAATGCTACGGCAACTCCATCGTCTAATACTTTATCATTGCAGATAATCTTCCAATTTCCGTTTACATCATCATCGGCTGCACTTCCACCAAACATAGGAACTCTTCCAATAACATCTTGAATTCCCATTAGATATGCTTCTTCTTCTTTTGGACTAGCTACCATATAGAAGTATGCTGGTGCACGAGTAGATCCTGCATTTTCTACTGCTTCAATTGCTACTTTTCTTCCGATGGCTCTTGGATCTCTTCCACCTTCTTTGCATGCTACTCCTACTGTTAGATCTTTATCAGCTAGTGTAAGCATTCCTGCAAATCCATTTTCGGATGTGATATATCCGTCTGGTACAATGATTCCTCCATTACTGGTACAACCAATGACTGGGAAATCTATGGTATCATATACTCCTTTTAAAACTTTTTTAACATCGTTCTTACAAGAAGTATAAAGAAAACCTAATTTGGTATCTTTCTTTTCTTGTTTTGCTAGAGTAGCTGTTTCTACTCCTACATCATAAGAATCTTCTTTTAGACTATAGCCTACTTTTGATTTTAACATTCTATCAGCTCCTTTTAATAAGCTTCATTATAGATTTGAATGATATCGTCTACTGTTACTTCTCTTGGGTTTCCACCTGTACATATATCATTAATTGCTTGGGCAGCTAATTGTGGGAACATTTCTTTAGGAATTCCTATTTCACTAAGTGTTTGTGGAATATCTAATCTTCTTGATAAGTCTTGAATAGCAGTTACTACTGTTTCTACTGCTTCTTCATCACTTAATCCTTCCATATCTAATTCCATTGCATTTCCCATATTAACGAATAGTTCTGGACAAACAGCTCCATTAAATCTCATTACATGCGGTAATAGAATGGCGTTTGCTAAACCATGTGGTGTATCGAAGAATGCTCCTAAGCTATGTGCCATAGAGTGAACAATTCCTAAACCTACATTAGAGAATCCCATACCTGCAATATATTGTGCATAAGCCATCTTTTCTACTGCTAGATCATCTTTTTCATTCGCAGCAGCTTCTAAGTTTTTATAAATTAAAGCCATGGCATTGATATGGAACATATCTGGTATTAACCATGCAGCTTTTGTGATATAACCTTCCATTGCATGTGTTAAGGCATCCATTCCTGTGGTTGCAGCTAAACGTTGTGGCATTCCTTGCATTAAATCTGGATCGATAATGGCACAGATTGGAATATCATGTACGTCTACACATACCATTTTTTTCATTTCATTTTCATCGGTAATAACGTAGTTAATGGTTACTTCTGCCGCTGTACCTGCTGTTGTTGGTAAAGCAAATAATGGTAATCCTTTATTTCTTGTTTTAACAGCTCCTGCTAGGCTTACAACAGATGAATGTTCTGGATTTGCCATAATGATAGAGATTGCTTTTGCTGTATCGATGACACTTCCTCCACCAACTGCAACAATAGCATCTACATTACTGATTTGTCCAAGCATTAATCCATCTTGTACATTTTTTACAGTAGGATTTGGTTTTACATGCATATATACAAAGTATGTTACACCAACTGATTCTAATACATCGATTACCATTTTTGTTACATTGGAATCCATTAAATTAAAATCGGTTACTAGTAATACCTTTTCTAATCCTCTTTCTTTTAATTCTTCTCCTAATTTAGCACGAGATCCACGACCAAAATAAGATGTTTCGTTTAAAACAACTCTATTAACCATATCACACGCCTCCCTATTCTATTTCATTATAACATACCTTTATTATTTGAAATAGTTATTTTCTATTCAAAAAATGCCTATTTACACATGAAAAAAGATGTATTATTTCAATACATCTTGTGATTTTGAATTTAAGTTTAAATCTGCGACTCTACCATCTTGATAAGCAAAGTATCCTGCTGCTGCAATCATCGTACCATTATCGGTACAATATTTCATTGGTGGAATGGATAATTCTACTCCTAATTCTTCTGTTAATTCTTGCATAGCAGTTCTTAAACCATTATTGGCTGCTACTCCTCCAGCTACTATTACATAGTTGATTCCTTGTTCTACAATGGCTTTTCTGACCTTAGAAGTAATAGATTCTACTGCAACTTTTTGGAAAGAAGTTGCCAAATCTGCTTTTCTAATTTCTTCTCCTCTTTGTTCTTCATTGTGTACTAAGTTAATAACGGCACTCTTTAATCCACTGAAAGAGAAGTTATATGAATCATCTTGTAGAGGAACTGGTAATTTATAAGTATCCTTTCCTTCTTTGGATAATTTATCTACTTTTGGCCCTCCAGGATATTCTAGTCCAATCACTCTTGCTACTTTGTCGTAACATTCACCAATCGCATCATCTAATGTACCACCAATTTTTTCAAATTTATAATGGTCTTTCATGATGATTAATTCTGTATGTCCACCACTAACAACGACTGCGAGTAATGGGAATTTTAAAGGTTGTACTAAGCTATTTGCATAAATATGTCCTGCAATATGATGTACAGGAATTAATGGTTTATTGTATACAAATGAAAGGGTTTTCGCAGCTTCTAATCCAATTAATAATGATCCGATTAAACCTGGTCCATACGTAATCGCAATTCCATCAATTTGATCCATTGTCATATTGGCTTTTTCTAAGCATTCTTCTAGTACCATGGTAATATTTTTAACATGGTGTCTAGATGCGATTTCTGGAACAACTCCTCCATAATTTTTATGTACATCGATTTGTGATGAAATAACGGTTGCTATTTCTTCTACACCATTTTTCACAATGGCTACACTTGTTTCATCACAACTACTTTCAATTCCTAATATATACATATCTTTCATATATATTCACCTGATTTCTAACTTATTTTAACACAAAAGACTCCTTTTTACGAGTCTTTTTTTCTTTCCATTAAGATTCCATCTACTCCGTTATAATATCCTTCTCGGATGGCTTTTTTCTCAAAACCAAATTTTTCATATAACTTGATCGCAGCTTCATTATCTTTTTTTACTTCTAATGTTATATTTTTATCCACAGAATTTGTGAAATAATCCATTAATTTTGTTCCATTTCCACAATTTCTGTGGAAAGAATCTATTTCAATTTGATTGATTTCTGCTCTTTCAAAGATATCACTATAGTATAAATATCCAATGATTTCATCATATTCTTTTAAAATGATGAAATGTGCATAAGGATTTACTGAAAATTCTTTTTCCACATATTCTTTATCCACAAAGGAATGATCTAGAATAGATAAATTTTCTTTTTCTAACTCTTCTATCATAGTTTTTCTTCTGCTTCCGTTAATTTTAAATATTCTGGATTAACGGCATGTGGATTCATTGGTTCTTTCTCTTTGAAAGTTTCAACAATTTTCACAAAATCTGGTTGGTATGGAACCGTTTCCACATCCCAATCATATTCATCATTGGAAATGATTTCCACAGAATTGAGGTTGTGGATTTCTTTTTCCAAATCTTCCCATTTCATATGTTCTGGTTTGTGGATAACTTTTTGATTTTCATCATAGATAGCGGCATATACATATCCACGTCTTGCGTTAATCATTGGAACGTGAATCTTCTTTTCTTTACTAGAAATAGACATTGCTTCTAAAGAAGTAATGGTTGTGATTGGAATATTTAAGCTCCATGCATATACTTTCGCAATGGTTATTCCAATACGGATTCCTGTGAAAGATCCTGGTCCATCTACAACAATAATTTTATCCACATCTTTTGGGGATAATTTATTTTCATTAAACATCTCTACGATTTTTGGTAATGCAATTTCTGATAGGCTTTGTCCATATTCTTCTGATACAGACGCAATTAGTTTCTCATCTTCTACGATTGCACTATATAAAAAACTAGAAGATGTATCTATATATAAGACTCTCATAAGATTGCCTCACATAACTCTTCATATTTTTTACCATAAGGCGTAATGGTGATAATTCGTTTATCTTCATCTTCTGCGGAAGACTTAATACGAATATCTAGTCTCTTATCTGGTAAGTAGTCTTCTATCATATCTGCCCATTCAATGATGGTAATTCCTTTTTTTGTAAAGTATTCTTCTAATCCTAGATCTTCTACTTTTCCATCTAAACGATAAACATCCATATGATATAGAGGTAGTTCACCTGATGTATATTCCTTGATAATGGTAAAGGTTGGAGAAGTTACTTCTTCTTGTACTTCTAGTGCTTGTGCAAAACCTTTTGTGAATACAGTTTTACCTGTACCTAAATCTCCTTTTAAACAGATTACCATATTAGGAAATTTCTCTGATTCAATATTTTGTGCTAATTCAATTGTTTCTTCTTCTGAATAAGTTGTTATCTTATAATCCATAACTATCACCTAGATATTATTATAGCAAAAAAAAAGAGTTGTACAACTCATTTTCTATGATAAATAGCAATAATATGCCTAAATTTACACAAAAAAAAATTCTTGGCAACTACCTATCTTCGCTTAGACTATTTTCGGCGTTTAGTGGCTTAACTTCTGTGTTCGGGATGGGAACAGGTGTACCTCACTAGCTATCGTTACCAAGAAAAATATTAGAGAAATAATTCTCTGAAAACTTAGATATTGTGTTCATCAAATTATTAAATTATGATTAAATCCTCGATCTATTAGTACTGGTCAACTCAAAATGTCACCATT
>CAMIXP010000089.1 GCA_946402785.1 uncultured Caryophanales bacterium
TTTGTCAATTAAAGAGCCATATATTCCCTATATTTGTCGTAAAGTTGATATATAAGGATATAAAAGAATAAAAAATCCCTGTCAATTGACAGGGGGATTATTCACAATTATGGAAAATAAATAGCATTCTATCTCTTTCTGATAGATCTTTTTTAACTTCTACTTTATCATTCCCTAAGTATTCTTCTATGATCTTTTTGATTGATTCTGCTTGATCTTGTCCTATTTCAAAAGCAATCAAACATTTATCTTTCATATTATCTTTTATATGACTTAATATTTTCTTGTAGCAATCTAGACCATCTTCTCCTGCATATAATGCAAGATGTGGTTCATTGTTTTTAACAATTTCTTCAATTTCTTCTTCTGTTTTAATATATGGTGGATTGCTGATAATTACATCATATTTCTTAGAAATGTTTTCTAACATATCATTTTGTATGATATTTGCTTTGGATTGTAATTGTTCCTTATTAATCGTTGCTACTTCTAGGGCATCTTTTGAAATATCTACTAAATCCACAGAATTTGTGGATAATTTTTTTTCTAATGTTAGACCAATTACTCCGGATCCACATCCTAAATCTATTATATCCACAGGTTCTGTGAATATTTTTTTTACATATTGAATGGTATGTTCTACTAATTCCTCTGTTTCAAATCTAGGTATTAATACTCTTTCATCTACATAAAAGGTATTTCCATAGAAGTTTACTTTTCCTAATACGTATTGTAATGGTTTTCCTTCTTGTAGGGCTATAATTGCTTTTTTATATTGAGTAGCGATTTCTTCTTCTACTTCTTCTTCTAAATAATTTAATAATTCTAAAGGGTTTTTTCCAATCATTTCTCCTAATAGAATTTTGGCATGATCGGAATGACAATGACTTTTCCCAAATACTAACAATTCTTCAATTGTCATAGACATTTCCCCTTTATTTGTTATTCAACTTCTCCTTGAAGTTTTCTTTTTTGATCTTCTTGGATTAGTGCATCAATAATATCATCTAATGCTCCATCCATTACTCTATCTAAGCTATTTGTTGTGAAACCAATTCTATGATCTGTTACACGGTTTTGTGGATAGTTATAAGTTCTAATCTTTTCAGCTCTATCTCCTGTACCGATTTTACTACGTCTTTCATTTCCTTCTTTTTCTGCTTTTTCTTGTTCTTGTAATTCATATAGACGTGATTTTAATACTTTCATAGCTTGTTCTCTATTTTGAATTTGACTACGTTCATTTTGACAAGTTACAACAATTCCTGTAGGTAAGTGTGTAATTCTTACAGCAGAGTCTGTTGTATTAACGCCTTGTCCTCCATTACCACTAGAACGATAGATATCTACACGAATATCGTTTGGATTGATTTCAATTTCTACATCTTCATCTGCTTCTGGCATTACTAATACTGTAGCAGTAGATGTTTGAAGTCTACCATTTGATTCTGTTACAGGTACTCTTTGTACTCTGTGAGATCCACTTTCATATTTTAATTTTGAATAAGCACCTTTTCCTTTAATCATCAATTCGATTTGAGCGAATCCTCCTGCTGTACCATCTACAGAGTTATATACTTGGTAAGAGAATCCTTGCTTTTCTGCATATCTTGTGTACATTCTAAATAAATCTCCTGCGAAGATATTTGCTTCATCTCCACCTGCTGCTCCACGAATTTCCATGATAACGTTCTTAGAATCATTAGGATCTTTTGGAATTAATAATACTTCTAGTTCTCCATCTAATTGTACTTTTTCTTCTTCTAGTGTTTTTAATTCCTCTTTTGCCATTTCTCCTAATTCAGGATCTTTTGTCATTTCTTTTGTATCTTCAATATTTTCTAATAATTTCTTGTATTTTTTATAACAATTTACAATATCTTCTAAGTCTGCCATTTCTTTTGAATATTGTCTTGTTTTATTAATATCACTTAATACTTCTGGCTTTGTTAGTTCTTGTTCTAAATCTTCATATCTTTTTAATGTTGCTTCTAATCTTTCGATCATATTTTTCACCTAATCCTTTTAAGTCGTTTCTATTATACCATACTTCAAAAAAAAAGAAACACTGTTTCTTCTATATCTGTGCGACAGGTCCCTTTTCTTCTACAGGTTGTTGTTCTACCATTTGTGCTAGTTCTTGGTCTTTTGCTGGAAATTGTTCATTGATTGCATCTAATACATTTCTTTGAGCTGCAATCATTTTACCAATTACTTTTACTCTTAGATTTGCTATTTCAATATATCCCTCAAGTCTTTGTTTTTCTGCTTCTAATTCATCGATTGACATGTCTTTATAATGTTGAACAATTAGTTCTTCGCTAACTCTTGATTCATTTGCCATATGGACTCATCTCCTTATAATTAATATATCATAAGAATGTCTATTTTTTTCTTCTTTTTCTTTTTGTTTTACATATTTTCATACAAAAAAAGCAGGAATCCTGCTTTTATACTTCTAGTTCTAATTCGTCTTCATCAATTACGACTAAGTCTTTTAATTCTTCATTTGTTTCATCATCATATACTTCGTCGTCTTTATCATCATAACTATCTTCTGTATCATCATCGTCATCACTGTCTTCATCTTCTTCTGATACTTCTTCGTCTTCTTCCTCTTCTTCATCTTCTTCTGTTGCAATTTTAATTACTTTATCAGATGTATGATTTGCTCTTAAATCCCATTTTCCATTATCTAATAAAATAAATCTTTTATCAGTTGCTAAAGAAGTATAGAAATCTGCAATCTTTGCTTCAAATACTGAATCAGGTAGTTCTAATAACTTCATAATCTTTTTAAATAAATCTGCTGTATTTAATGTTCTTTTACTATTTTGTAGAATTAATTCTGCTATATCCTTATTTGATAATAATTCTAATTCTTCTTTCTTCATTTTAAGACTCATATGCAGCCCTCCTGTATTTAAAAACTGGCCTTTTTTCTTTTTGTTTTTAGTAGGAATAAAAATCCCATGTACTTTTATACCATATATATTTTAATAAGGCAATAATTTTTTTACATTTTTTCAGGTACTTTTATTCCTAATATATCTAGAAGCATTGAATTTACTTTGTATACGGTCTCTGTTAATACTATCCATGATTCTTGTAAATCTTTGTTTTCTTCTGTTAATACTTTATTTTCAGCATAGAATTTATTGTAATAAGAAGTTAGGTTGAATAGATATTCTGCAATATCATTTAATGATCTTGATTCTAATGATTTATTTAATACATTTGGTAATTCTAATAACGTTAATACAATATTCTTTTCTGTTTCTCCTGGAAGTACTTTTGCTTCTTTTGCATCAATTCCTTCTGCTTTCTTTAATAGAGATTTCATACGAATGGTTGAATATAGTAGATATGGTCCTGTTTTTCCTTCTAGGTCAGCAAACTTTTCTACTTCAAACACATAGTCTGTTTCTCTATATGGTAAGAAATCTGCATATTTTAAAGCGGCAATGGCTACATCTGTTGCGACAGAGTCTTTTTCATCTTCTGGTACTGTTTCTGGATTAATTCTTTTTAGTGTTTCTTCTTTTACTAATTCAATTAATCCTTTTAGAGACATGACTCCGCCATCTCTTGTTTTAAATGGTTTTCCATCTTTTCCATTCATGGTACCAAAACCAATATGTTCTAATGCTACTTTATCATCTACTAATTGTGCTTTTCTCGTTGCTCTAAAGATTTGTTCAAAGTGAAGTCCTTGTCTATTATCTACTACATACCACATTTCGTCTGGATTAAAGTCTTTCTTTCTTTGTAGAATAGTTGCTAAATCGGTTGTTTCATAAGACATGGTTCCATTACTTTTAACAAATAATAATGGTGGAATTGGTGCTTTATCCTCTTCTTCTGATAATTCAACAATCTTAGCTCCTTGACTATCTACTAATAATCCCTTGGAATCAAAGATTTTGTATAATTCATCAAAGTATGCTGCTGCATCACTTTCTCCTAACCATAATTCAAATTCTGTATGAAGCATATCATATACTTTTTTAATATCTTCTTTGGAAATTTCTACTACTTTTTTCCATAAATCATAGTATCCTCTTTCATGCTTTTGAATCTTTGTAGTAACAATTCTTCCTTCTTCTAGGTATGCTTCATCTTCTTTTGCTTTTTGAGAAGCAAGTGGATATATTTTTTCTAGATCTTCATTCGTTATTGGTAGTGTTAATTCTTCAAAGTTACCACTATAGTCTGGATCAAAGTATGGAAGTTCTGGATACATCTTTTGAATTTCTAGTACTACTAATCCTAATGGTCTACCATAATCTCCTAAGTGAGCATCTCCTAATACTTCATATCCTAGGGTTTTTGCTAAACGTTTAATAGCCTCTCCAATATTAGCACTTCTTAAGTGTCCTACATGTAATGCTTTCGCAACATTTGCTCCTCCGTAATCGATAATTACTTTCTTCTTTTCTTTTTTATCAATATTAGAGAATAAATCTTGATTCATTCTATTAATGATTTCTGTTGCATATTTTTCACTTAAACTAATATTAATAAATCCAGGTCCTGCAATATTAATATTTTCAAAACGATCATCTGTTTCTAATACAGCTGCTATTTTAGTTGCAATTTCTCTTGGATTTTCATGATAGGTTCTTGCTAATTGCATGGCATCATTTAATTGATATTCTCCTAAATCTCTTCTATTAGAAGGTTCTATCGCAAGAGTTTCTACTTCATATCCTGCTTTTTTCACATTTTCTTTTAAATCATTGATTAATTCTTTTAATATACTCATTTTATTTCCTCTATTTTATATAGAAAATCTTTTCCTTCAACTACAAAGTGAATTTCTATATTATTGTTCTTTCTTATTAGTTTTTTGGTTTTAATTTTGACTTTTATTTTTTGTCCTATTTCTTTAATGAAAATACATCCTTCTGTATTCCGGTCCACATCAAAAAGATAGTCCATCCGTAAATCATTATTTTCCCGTACTAAACTATTTTTGTCATAATTATAAATAACCACTGTTTCTTGATTCTCTTTGTATTTTAATAGAGAGTCTTGAAGAATTGCTTTTGTACTGATTGTATTGTCTTCTTCTTCATTTTTGATGGTTACATTTATACTGAATTTAGGCATAAAATCACCCACTTCAAATTTCAGTTATGATTATAACATACTTTTCGTTTGATTCCTATCTTTTTTCTATTATTATCTCGAATGATTAGTTGTATAATTACCTGGATTTTGTTATAATTTAAATGATATGGAGGGAGTCATATGTTAGAAATCATTATAGGAGTTATTGTTGTAATCAGTTTTCTTTTATTAATTGCTACTGTTATTAATAATCGTTTTCAATTAGCTATTATTAAGATTGAAAAAGCAGAAGAAGATATTGATATATATCTTGAAAAGAAAAGAGAGTTTTTAGATCGTACAAGACCTATTATTTCAAAGGAATTAAAAATAGAAGGTTTTATGCCAGAACTTGATCAGAATTTTCATGAAATCAGTAATCA
>CAMIXP010000090.1 GCA_946402785.1 uncultured Caryophanales bacterium
GATAGTGTAGAACGTGGAAAAGTAATTGAAAAGAAAGGAAATGAAACAGCAAAATCAGAATAAAAAACGTTACTTTGATTCATTTTTCATTATAATAAATAAGCAAAGTAAACGTTTAAGATCATTTGTAGAAGAAAATGGAAATGGTCCATTTGAAAAAATATATCCTTTATCTTTTACAGGAGAACTTCAAAAACCAGCAATTCTTGTAAAAAAAGTAATGAAAAGAGAATATTATAATTCTCTTTTTTTAATGTTATAATAGATAAGAAAACAAGGTGATGAATGTGAGAGAATTAGCTGTTGTCATTAGCAACAATAACGAAGGAGTAACTGCTTATGAGACAATTGATGCCATCAAAAAAGCAGGTTTTAAAAATGTATTTATACAATGGTATGATAAAGATTGGAATCCTTCACAAGAAGAACAATTAGCGTATGCCAGAAAACAAGGATTAAACGTAATCTTTGCTCATTTAGGATATCCAAATATCAATGAAATATGGGTAGATAGTGAAGAAGGAGAACAACTAGTAGAAAAGTATCAAAAAGATATTCAAGCATGCAAAGACAATGATATTCCAATGGTAGTTATGCATCTAACGAGTAAAGAAAAAGCACCAGCATATAATGAATTAGGATTAAGAAGAATACAAGAAATTGTAGACTATGCAAAAGAAATAGGAGTAAAAGTAGCCTTTGAAAATACAAAAATTAAAGGATACTTAGATTATGTAATCGGTCATATAAAGAATGATAATGTAGGAATTTGTTATGACTCAGGACATTGTCATGCTCACTTTCAAGATGAGTTTAATTTCCCATTCTTTCAAGATAGAATCTTTGCAGTACACTTACATGATAATAAAGAAGGTTGGGATCAGCATCTATTTCCTTTTGATGGATCCATTGATTGGGAAACAGTCATTCGAAATCTAAAAGAAGAACATTATGAAGGACCAATCACAATGGAATTAATCTATCAAAATGATTATCTAAATATGAATATAGAAGAATTCTTCCAAAAAGGATATGAAGTAGGAGAAAAACTACAAAAACTATTTGAAGAAGTATGATACAATAAAAATAGGTGGGTTATATGGTTGTAAAATATTTAAATTATGAAAATCTAAACATAGATGAAGAACTAAAAAAAATAGAACAATGTGAAAGAGCAGATCTTGTTCTAGAACCAAGTAATAAAAAATGCTTGTTTATATTAGGAATGCTTTTTGCAAAAGGAAAACCAATTCGAATTCTAAATAAAAAAGGCTTAGACTTCACAGTAACTAAAAAATCATTTACATTAATGCCTTATGTTTGGAGTTTATTAGGAAGAGATAGTTTTCCAAATAAAAAATATTCAAACGTAAAAACAGAAATGGAACAAAGAGTTGAGAATATTAAAAGACTAGGTGTATCTATAAAAGAATTCCAAAATAATCCTAAAAAGAAAAAAATATTCTTAATATGTCCAGTTAGAAACGCAACGGATGAGCAAAGAAAATGGATTGAAGACTTTGTAGTACAAAAACGAAAAGAAGGATATACGATTCATGCCCCTCATCTTCATACCAGACAAGAAGACATGTTTGGGGGATTTGCTATTTGTACGCAAAATGCAGAAGCAGTAGCAACATCTTCTGAAATTGATATCTATTATGATCAATCAAGTACAGGCAGTGTATTCGATTTAGGAGTAGCTTATGCACTCCATAAACCATTAAAGTTGTTAAATGAAAAAGAAGTAACATTAGATAACAATGATTTTATGGATCGTATTGTTTCTACCTGGAAATACAATAGAGCCTATAAATTACAAGACCAACATGGAAAAACATATTTAAGTGAAACTCCTGGTAAACTAGGTGGAAACAAAAGACTCAAGATTTATGGAAGACTAGATTGTCCTTCTGCTAATCGTTGGATTTTAAAAGGAAGTTATGCCGCAAACCGAGTATTCTTTATGGATGAAGCAACCGCAATTGCTGCTGGATATCGACCATGTGCCGTATGTATGCCAGAAGAATATAAAAAATGGAAAGAAAAAGTTAAAAAGTAGGTGAAAACATCTACTTTTTCATATATAATTATCTTTTGAATGGAGTGATAAAATGAAAAATCTTATAGTAGGTCAATCAGGAGGACCAACGTCAGTTATTAATGGTAGTTTAGCAGGAATTTATGAATCAGCTAAAAAACAAGGATTTGATAAAGTATATGGAATGTTAAATGGAATTGAAGGATTACTTCAAGATAAAATGGTAGACTTAGATGAATATTTCCAAGACAAAGATAACTTAGAATTACTAAAAAGAACACCATCTAGTTTTTTAGGATCTTGTAGATTTAAATTAGGAAAAGCAGAAGACCATGAAGATCTATATGAAAAAGTATTTGAAATCTTAGAAAAGCATTCTATTGATTCCTTCATCTATATTGGTGGAAATGATTCAATGGATACCGTAGAATCTTTATCAGACTATGGAAAAGCACATGGAAAAACACAAAACTTTATTGGAGTACCTAAAACAATTGATAACGATTTACCAATTACCGATCACTGTCCTGGATTTGGTAGTGCTTGTAAGTATATCGCTACTACATTAAGAGAAGTTATTAGTGATAATGCTGTATATGGAGACACTAAGAAAACAGTAGCAATTGTAGAAATCATGGGAAGACATGCTGGATGGTTAACAGCATCAGCTGCTTTAGCAAAAGATGATACATGTCCAGGAGTAGATGCTATCTATTTACCAGAGGTAGCATTCAACATTGATGACTTTGTAAAAGAAGTAGAAGAATTATTAAAGACAAAATCTAATATTGTAATTGCTGTATCAGAAGGTATTAGAACAGAAGATAGAGGATTTGTTTGCGAATTATTAGATACCAACTTACAAACAGATTCCTTTGGTCATAAAGAATTAGTTGGATGTGCAGATGCATTAGGAAGAATCCTAAGAGATAAGTTAGGAGTAAAAGCAAGACCAATTACTTTATCTGTTTTACAAAGAGCAGCTGCTCACCTAGTTTCTAAAACAGACTTAGAAGAAGCAATTGAATGTGGAAGATTAGGAGCCGAGTTAGCATTCAAAGGTGAATCAGGAAAAATGGTAATCATGACAAGAGAACCAGGAAAAGAATATAAGATTAAATATGAAGTATTTGATGATATTCATAAAATCGCCAATGTAGAAAAGAAAATACCACTAGAATGGATCGATGTTGAAAACAATTCTGTTAAACAAGAACTAATTGATTACATCAAACCATTAATTCAAGGAGAAGTAAAACAAATCTACAAAGATGGATTACCACAACATATTACTTTAAAATAAAAAGAAACTATCCAATGGATAGTTTTTTATGAATAAAAAAAGAAAGTAATTTCTTACTTTCTATTTTTTAATTGAAAATATACCATTTTCATCTACTTTAGCTTCTTTATCATATTGAGCGCTTCCGAATGCTAAAATAGGTAATCCGATGTATGGGAATATTGTGTTGAATACTGCAAAGCCATTCGTTTTACCAAACTTTTTAGCTAGGTTGAAGTTGTAGTTGAAACCAGTTAAAAGAAGTGCCATATAGACAACAAAGTTAACGTTTTCAGTTGCACTAAGGATTGCAGTTAATACAGCAAAGATTAGGAACCACCACCAGCCTAAACCTGTAATCTTAGTTTCAACCCAAGAATTATATAGTGGAATTAATCCTTTCCACCAAGCTTCTCCAGCTTTCTTGAAAATCTTGCAGTTTGAAATAAGTACAAGTACTGCTACAGCTAAAACGATAAGTGCTAATATAATAACTAAAACAACAGCAGCAACTCCCATTCCAGTAGCCATACTGTCAAGTCCTGGTGTTTCAGTTAAGTAGTAATCATCTAGCATACTATCCCTCCTTCTAATTATAGTATGTCACTTTTTGCTCAAAAAATCAATTTAAAATGTTGGAATTATGATATAATGTTTTCGTAGTATGGAGGAAGGAAATGTTCAATAGAAAGAAAAAATATAATTATACTCCTATGACAGATGAAGAGATAAGACAATCTCAAGAAAAACTTGGTATCGTAAAACCAAAAGTTCATGTCGTGAAACAACCACAAGTACTGTATGGACCACCTCCAATGAGAGAAGAAGTAGTGGTAGAAATGCCACAAGTATTATATGGTCCACCACCAGTACAAGAAGAGGTAGTGGTAGAAATGCCACAAGTATTATATGGACCACCACCAGTACAAGAAGAGGTAGTGGTAGAAATGCCACAGGTTCTATATGGACCACCTCCTGCTCCAGAAGAGATAGAAGTAGACGTCCAAGACCTATATGGCCCACCTAGACCAGAACTAGAAGAAATGATAAGAGAAGATAATGAAAGAAATTCAGGAAATCAAAGAAAGAGATAGAAAAGAGGTAATAATATGAAATGTATACATTGTAATAATGAAATTGATAACGATTCAAAATTCTGTGTTTTCTGTGGAAAAGAAGTAACTCCATCAGCAGAGCCACCAAAAGAAGCACAACCTACAACAGTACCATCAACGGTTATTCCACCACAAACACCAGTAGCAACTTATGTGAATAATGGTCAACCAGTTCAACCTAAAAAGAGTAATACTGGACTAATCGTAGGAATTATTTTAGGAGTAGTCGCATTACTTGCAGTCATCATTATTGTCCCAATTGTATTAGTATTCTCAAAAGTAGCATCTGAAATTAAGAATATTGATAATCCAATTGAAGATTATATAGAAGACAAAGATGAAGGAAAAGTTGTTTATACAACAAAAGATCCATCAGGACGTGAAATTAAAATAGTAAAAGACAGTGTTTATACTTTAAAGGTAGATACAAGTTATTTATATGATAAAGCACATGAACTTCAAGAAGATGCTAAAATGATCACAAGAGATGAAGCAGATAAATTAAGTGGAACAGAAAAAGAAAAAGAAGCAACTAAAGAAATGTTAAAGATTCTAAAAGGATACATGTTTGAAACGGAAAAAGAAATTGAAGAAGATTTAACAGAAGCAGGATTTACTAAAGAAGAAATCAAATTTGCAAGAGAACATGTAGGAGTAGACTGGAAAGAACAAGCATATATTGAAGCACTATATTATTTAGCATCAGGTGGTATGTCTAAAGACGGATTATATGATCAATTGTTATATGAAGGATATTCAGAAGAATATGCAAAATATGCAGTATCAAAAGAAGATATCAACTATTATGAACAAGCTGTCCATGATGCTTTATTCTCAAGATATACATCTGCTAAGTATGGAGATGCAGATACAAAAGAAGATGCAGAAAGAAGTTTAAAACTAGATGGATATACAGAAGATGAAATAAAATTTGCCATCAAAACTGTATACGATGAAATGGAAGAAAAATATTAAAGACAAACAAAAAAAGTTTGTCTTTTTTTATGTACGAATATGATATA
>CAMIXP010000091.1 GCA_946402785.1 uncultured Caryophanales bacterium
TTAATTGCTTTTCGCCAAGAATATTTAAAGATGAGAAATGAATTAGATTCTTTAAAAAATAATATTAAATTATTAGATGAAACACTTAAAAATATATATATTATTTTAGAACCTGATACATCAATGATTGCTTTATATTTCTTAGAACCTTCAATAAATTCTTCGAAAGCACTTTCTGCATTATCTCTACCAGTACCCATTTGCCAGTTACTCATAATATTACTGTAATAACGATTAACTTCTGCAGAGAATTCATCATACATATTATTAACCGTATCAAGTAATGTTTTTCCTTGATTAGCATCAGCTGTAATATTAATCGTATCTCTATCATCTACATAAGCTTCTAACATTGGTTTAGCATCCCCTACTGTTACAGGTTCTAATGCTTGTAAACCAGCTCTATTCGCATTTTGAATTTCACGATATTTAGAAGCTACATAAGAAGAATCGCGAGATAATCCTGCTAAAGCATTACGTACTTTAACCATAGCATTATGTACATCAATAACATGATTGATTTGTACAGCTGCATCTACTCCTTCCCAACAATTCTTCAAAGTCTCTGTTGCTTTTGTTAAATCTTCAATAATTGTATCTGCTTTATTACATACAACGTCATTATATAATGCTACTGCATCATCATATAAAAGTTGTACGTCATTTACTCTATGATCCATCATAATATCCCTCCTACCATTTGATTAAATCATATAATCTTACATTTATAATCATATCATAGTTTAAAAAAAAAGACATCATTTGATGTCTTTTTGATAAATATTTCGAACTCCTCTTGTAAACTCTTTTGTTTGGTGATAATGAAACCCATGTTTTTCCATATTACGAATACAAAAGGTATTATCAGGATGAACAGTAGATACTGCATACTGATAACCCATTTTCTTACTCAATTCATCCATCTTTTGAAGGATAAATAATTGTAAACCATTACCTCTTGCTTCTGCTAAAACTCCTTCTGGTCCATAATCCATAGTTTTTTCATAAGGAAGTTCTAACTCAAACTTATGAATATCCTTCTCTCTCGCAGGTATAATGAGAGAGGATCCTACGACCATACCATGATATTTGAAAAAGAATAGACGACTGCCAAGGTTTAGTAAAGAACTTAAATCGTCTTTACTAAAATCACCTAACCATTCAGGATGTTCCATGGTAGATTTAACTTGATTTATAAATTTTAAATACTCATCAATATCTTTTTCTTCTAAAGAAAGAATTTCTATTTCTTTTAAATTAATCTTCATAAGGAACCTCTCTTACTTTCTCATCCATAATGGAATATAAGAAACAATCTACTTCTTTATTCGTTTTATGCTGGATATAACTTCTATATCCATTTAATTGTTTTTTATAAGCTTCATCATCGATATTCTTTAACTTATAGTCAACAATCACCATTTTGTCACCTTGGTCAATTAATAAGTCAATAATACCATGATTCATTGTATTCTCTTCTAAATAATAGAATTCATATTCTTTATACATTTCACATGTGATTTTATCTTTCATAAAATCACTTGAAAGAAAGTTATGAATTTTATTCTTGATAAAAGAATTAGAAATAGAATCCAAAAGAACTGGATTTTGGAAATCTAAATTCTCTAAGATTTCATGAACTTCTGTACCAAACTTCATAACACTAACTTCTTCTTTTGTTGGAATATGAAGTGATTCTTTCGAATAATGAGAATCTACAATTTCTTTTGGTGTAATAGAAAGTTCTTTGATTGGTAGATCTTTCTTCTTTTTAAAATCAAGTACTTGTATCTTACTCGTTCTTAAATAGTCTTTATTTGCCTCTACTTCTCTATTTTCTATAAAAGGTAGAAGAATACTCGTAAGACTCTTTAATACATGATAGAAAGAGTTATAGTGTAGTCTAATATAATCAGGTACAGTACTTAGTACTTCTATTTCTTCTTCTAACTCTGGTACAACAAAAATCATTTGTTCTTTTGCACGAGTAGTCGCAACATAAAATAATCTTATCTTTTCAGATATTTCTTCTTCTCTAACTCTTGATTTTAATAAAGTCTTAAGAATGGTATCTTTATAAGATTCATTTACCTTTGGTAGAATTAATCCATATTGATTATCAAAAAGAATTCTTTCTTTTAACTCACTAAAGTTAAAAGCTGAAGTATATCCAGAAAAATAACAAACAGGAAATTCTAGCCCTTTAGACTTATGAATCGTCATAATACGACAACTATTACTACTCTTTTCTTGTTGATTATAAGTAAGATCTAAATCACTATTAAATACCGTTTCTAAGTATTCTACAAAGTCATATACCGTTTTACCTAAGCTTTCATAAGACTTGGCTAAGTTATAGAAGAATTCTTCTCTTACTCTCTTAGAATGAATATTCGTTGTCTTTAAAATCTTAGAATCATATTCCGTTTTCTTGAATATTTCTCTAACAAGTTCACTGATATTTACTTGATCTACTAAATTACTTAGTTCGAGTAAATTTTGATATAGTTTTGTATCTTGATAATTCTTATGAATAAAGATTTCATAGATTTCTTCATCTGAAAGTTGGTATAAGAAACTTCTACTTAAGGATATAAAACTATATTCAAAAGCAGAACCAAAATCTTCCTCTTTAATACATAAAATCATCTTTAAAATATTTTTAAAAATAGATGAGTCATAATCATTTCCTAAAGATTCATCTTTTTGAATTTGAAGAGGTATTTGTAAATACTCAAATACTTTTCGATATAAATCAAAATTGGTACTTCTATCGATTAATATTACAAAGTCTTTATAAGTACATGGTCTTAATTCTTTTTTCTCTTTATCAAAAACCATAAATGGTTTTTGAATCTTAGATAAAATATCATTTCCAATCATAAAAGCTTCTTCTTCGGCTTTCGATACATCTTTTAATTCTTTGGCATTATAAGTAAGTACTTGCATATGATAGTTTTGATCCGTTTTACCCGTTGTGTTATAGATTTCATTTCCAAATACCATTTGATGAGATTTTGGATAATCGGCTCCTCCAATTCTCTCATCCATAATGGGATTGAATAAGAAGTTGATGTCATCAAGTACTTCACTTCTGCTTCTAAAGTTCTTTAATAAATCAATCTTAATGCCACCCTTTTCTTCTTGATACAAGTTATATTTTTCTCTAAATAAATCAGGGTTCGCATTACGAAAGCGATAAATTGATTGTTTAATATCCCCTACCATATAAACATTATGATGAGAGATTAAAGAAATAAATTTCTCTTGAATATCAGAAGTATCTTGATATTCATCCACTAAGATCTCAGAGAAAGAATTCTTTAATTCTTCTTGAATATCCGGATTTTCTTCTACAACCTGAATTGCCATTCTCGCAATATCTTGGAAATTATAAATATGATTCTCTCGTTTATATTCTTCTAACTGTTTATCAAACTCTTGTAAGATTTCAAAAATGATTTTTTGATTACTATGAGTAGATTCTAAATCACTCTTAATTTCTTCTAAAGAATCATAGATTAAATAATTCTCTTTAAACTCTTTAATAGAAGATACAATTTGTTCTTTTAAAACCTTCCCCGCATCTTCTGTACCTTTTGGTACAGAAATACTCTTATAATCCATAGAAGATACAAATTGATCATATGTCGTTGCATTTAAAAATGCATGATAATTATCTTCTAGTTTATTGATAAACTCTTGATCAAAGTAGTTTCCTAACTCTAAGAATAATTCTTTCACAACCTTTTGTTTTTCAAGTAAAAAGTCCATATATTCTTGAAGAAAGGATTCTTCTTTAGAAGAATTAAAGATTTCAAAGTAATGGTTAATAAAATCACTTTTATCGTATTTTAATTCGATTTTAGAATATACATTTAAAATACTATCTTTTAATTCTTTATCATCTTTTAAACAAAAGTCGTTGATAAGTTGTAAGAACTCTTTTGTAGGTTTTTCATAATAAGAATCAAAGATAGAATCAAGTATTTCTTGTTTCTTTAAACGAACTAATACTTCATCTGTTATTTCAACATCTTTCGGAATATTTAAAGAAATATGATACTTTTTAACCATCGATAAAGCAAAAGAGTCAAACGTAGTAATATAACTACCATCTACTAAGTTTGCTTCTTCTTCAAGTCCTGGAGTACTTTGTAGAGCTTTACGAATTCTGTCTTTCATCTCAGCTGCCGCAGCATTCGTAAATGTTAAGACAAGTAACTGAGAAATAGAAGTTCCATCTAACACTTTTCTTTTAACTCTTTCTGTTAAGACTGCTGTCTTTCCAGAACCAGCTCCTGCACTTACTAAAATATTATTTCCTTCTAGGTCAATTGCTTGTTGTTGTTCTTTTGTCCATGCCATTACTCCTCACCTCCTAGAAAAGAAAAATCTTCTACTTTATCTAAATATGTGATATCTTGATCACTCATATAACACATATCATGAAATTCACAGTACTTACAGCTAACATTTTCTTTATTATAAACTTTTGGATTAATAGGAAACTTCGCATGTAAGATATCATCCGTTGTCTCTTGAATAATTTTATCGGTATATTTGGTAATCTTATAGATATCTTCATCACTTAATACTTTACTATAACGATCAAACTTATCATTATATTTCATACTCTTAATATATTCACTATCTTTATAGGTACAATCAAACTTTTCCAGTAACTCTGTATTGTCAGTAGAATAACCCTTTAATTTATATTGATCTTTTTGATCTTTTTCTAAATCTTTACTCCATGTAGGATAACTGAATAAAATATTTTGATAATAAATTCCAGTAAAAATTGGACTATCAAAGAGATTCGATTTTTGAATTAAATATAAATAAATCGGTAACTGCATATGTAACCCATATTTCATAGGTTCAATATGGGTATCAATCGTACCTGTCTTATAGTCTACTATACTAAAGTAAGTATCACTGATATTTTGTAGAGTCATAATCTTGTCGACATATCCAATAAACTCTACCAAAATATCATCTCTTACCTTTACTTTTAAAAGTTTCTCATAATACTCTTGGTTGAATGTTGTATAAGTTTGTTGTTTTTTTAATACGTTTAATAATTCATCTAAGTCTTTTCGAATACGGACTAAAAGTACCGTATCTTTTAAACTTAAATCTTTTTCTTCTAAATAGTTATCCCAAGCTTTATCCAAATCAAATCCAGGATTTTTATATAAAGATAAAATCTCATGATATAAAGAACCGACTAAGGCCGCAAAAGTTTGCTCATAAGAACCTAGTTTTAAAACATTATTAATGTAATAT
>CAMIXP010000092.1 GCA_946402785.1 uncultured Caryophanales bacterium
ATTTCAATTTCTGCTACTATGGGTCCTGGAATCAAAATTGAAAATAGTTTTGACAAATAGGATTCAATAGGGTATAATAAAATCGAATTTGAGGTGCCATAGACAGTAGGTATAAACATAAATCCTACCGAGGACTTTTTAATAAGGTATAGAAAGTTCTTTGGCGTGAGTTAAAGAACTTTTTTATGGCATCCCTATATAAATTAAGAGGAGGTGTATTATGGCAAGTCAGAAAATCTTAGATCAAAAGCAATTAGTTATTGATGAAATTAAAGATCGTGCTTCTAATGCAAAGACTATCGTTTTATTCGATTATCGTGGTATTACAGATAGTGAAGCTAAAGATTTACGTATTAAATTAAAAGATAACAATGCAGACTATAAAGTATACAAAAATACTTTAATGGCTCGTGCTTTTAATGATTTAGGAATCGACCTTGCTGAAGGGTTAACTGGTCCAAGTGCTTTTGCATTTAGTGATGATCAAATTGCCCCAATCAAGGTATTATACGATTTTGCACAAGATCATCCAGCATTAGTTTTAAAAGTAGGGATTGTAGATGGAGAAAAAGCTGACCAAGCTAAACTTAGCGAATATGCTAAATTACCATCAAGAGATCAATTACTTACAATGCTTGCTGGTGGTATGATTGGAATCGTTCGCGATTTATCAATCTGCTTAGACTTATATAGTCAACAAAAAGAAGAAAATTAATTTATAAAGAAATAGGAGGAAAGAAAAATGGCTAAATTAACAAAAGAAGATTTTATCAGTAGTTTAAAAGAAATGAATTTATTAGAAATTAAAGAATTAGTAGATGCAATGAAGGAAGAATTTGGAGTTGATCCAAGTGCTGTTGCTGTTGCTGCACCAGTTGCTGGTGGAGCTGCTGCAGCTGATGCTGCACCAAGTACAGTTACTGTTTCAATCGCTGATGCTGGAGCTGCTAAAGTTGCAGTAATCAAGATTGTTAAAGACATTACTGGATTAGGATTAAAAGAAGCTAAAGATATCGTTGATGCAAACGGTGTTGTTAAAGAAAATATTCCAACTGCTGAAGCTGATGAAATTAAAGCTAAATTAGAAGAAGCTGGAGCTACTGTAGAAGTTAAATAGTTATTCAAAGGAACAATACTTAGGTATTGTTTTTTTGTTTTCTTATTTTTTGTTTTGTGTTATACTCTTTATAGAATAATAAGGAGGATTCCTATGAAAAAGATTGTAACGAAAAAAAGTAGTTCTTTACTACATGAAAATATGGACCGTAAGAATTTAAGTTTGGACCGTAGAAAAGCTGATCCTTTTAAAAAGAATATAGATAAGCAATTAGGTATCATTCAGAAGACATTAAGTGAATTAGAGGTTACTCTTAATCGTATGTCTATGAAAAGATTATTCACAGATGATCATCATTCATTATCTATGCAATGTGCTAAGAAATGTTCTTCTCAAGCACAATCTGCAAAATCTTTGATGGCTAATTTGGACTTAAAATATATGGATGATGAGAAAATGATTTTGATTTCTGAATTAGATGATAGAATTACAGAAGTTGAAAAAAGAATTGCTGAACTATAGGGGTGAGTTATATGGCTGGTAAAGGAAATAATAAACAAGCAGCTGCTTTGGTGCAGGATTTAGATAAACAAATTCAAAAATTAGAAGAAGCTTTAAAGTCTTTAAAAGAATCTGTTGATGCGATTCAAGTAGGAGATGGAAAGTTCCCTTATTGGAATGGTGGAAATGCTTATTCTATTATTAAGAATGCTCTTTCTCAATATGATACGGACATGGTTTTATTAGACTATATTAAGTCTTGCCAGGGTTCTATCAAAAACTATTAATTTATTGACAATTTCATAAATTATGGTACAATGAACTTGTAACCTAGATACTAGACAATATAAATAAGAAATTATATAGTAATATGGAATGGATTATTTATAAAGTTTAAGATACTATGAAATATCTGTGTAGTTTCTCGTAAGCAGGCTTATTCTTATTCATTATCGTGAATCAGAATCTGTTAAATTGTCCATCGTGGCTAGGTTCAATGTAATTTTGAGAGAAAGAAAACTCTTATGATAAGCACACTTTATTGTGAACTGATAATTCATGATAATTGGTGAAAAAACTCGGAACATACCTTTGGGTATGTTTTTCTTTTTGCCTTCTATTGACATTCTTTTTTTCGGGGTGATATAATTAGGGTACTAATAGAGTAAGAGGTTTATTAATTTTATTTATCATTTGCCTAACAGCTTTGATTTATAATTTAATGGTAACAAACTTTCTTTGAATCTTATCATACTATTAGGAAAATTACATTTTGAAGAAGGATACTTCGTACGATGGACGGCTAAACTGTCAATGAACCAGTGAGTGTAGTCATACACATGCCTTCCTGTAAACCAGTTTTGAATGGTTTTTTATCAGAGAACTGTTCTTAATAAAATTTATGCTACTTTTGAACCTATATTTTAGATATAAAATATGATTAGTAGAAAGTAATAACGAGTGAGTTTGTGCATATTTTTTGGGGTGCGATCTTGTCATTGAGATTGCATCTTTTTTTGATGGAAGTTTTTTCATTTTTTTGTTGACTTTACAATGTAATTGTTGTATTATATGTTTCGAAAGGAAGAAAAATAGGTAGATTTTATACTGTTTTTCTTCTTCTTTTTTTCTGCAAGGTGATAGGATGGGTCAATATTTTGATAATGAAAATTTACCAAGCAAAATGTTGAAAACTGAATGCTTTGTAAGAGGTAAAAAATTTATTTTCCATACGGACAATGGAGTTTTTTCTAAGGACGGTTTGGACTTTGGCAGTAGACTTCTTCTTGAATCAATCCCGCTTGAAGCAGTTGGAGGCAAAGTTCTTGATGTGGGTTGTGGTTATGGTGTATTTGGAATCATCATTTCTAAATTAACTTCATGTTCTGTGGATATGGTAGATGTGAATCTAAGAGCCATTCATTTGACCGAGATGAATATCAAAGAGAATCATTGTACCAATATTCGAGTATTTGAGAGTAATGTTTATGAAAGTGTAAATTCTAAGTATTCCTCAATTATTACCAATCCGCCAATAAGGGCTGGTAAAAAAGTGGTCTATGATATTGTGATGAATGCTCGTCATTATTTAGAAGAAGGTGGACACCTTTTCCTAGTAATTCGAAAAGAGCAAGGTGCTAAATCCTTGATCAGAGATCTTGAAAAAATTTATTCTGTAACAATACTAGAAAAGAAGAAAGGATTCTTTATCCTACAATGTAATTTGTAGTTTTTTCTTTTTTAGGATTTATTTGCAGAAGCAAAAAAATTATACGTGGGGTGAAAAATTAGTGTCATATAAGATTGTTAAATGTGGTGACTATCGAGAAAGAAGAAATTTCTCAAGAATACGTAATTCTTATGAATTAAAAGACTTGCTTGAAATACAAAAGAAATCTTATAATTGGTTCATCGAAAACGGTATTAAAGAAGTATTTGAAGATTTATTTCCAGTAGAAAATTTCTCTGGAACTTTATCACTTGAATTCGGAGATTATCGTTTTGACGAACCTAAATATTCTATCAAAGAGAGTAAAGACCGTGAAACTACTTATGCTGCACCTTTAAGAGTAGATGTACGTCTTTTCAATCGTGAGACTGGAGAAGTAAAAGAACAAGAAATATTCATGGGTGATATGCCTATGATGACTGATTCTGGTACATTCGTTATCAACGGAGCAGAACGTGTTATTGTTTCTCAGTTAGTACGTTCTCCAAGCGTTTATTTTAATCGTGAAGTAGATAAAAATGGACGTGAATTAATTACTTCTCAAATTATTCCTAACCGTGGAACTTGGTTAGAGTTTGAAGTAGATGCAAGAGATGTTCTATATGTAAGAATTGATAGAACGAGAAAAGTTCCTATTACGACATTACTTAGAGCATTTGGTTTAAGTAGTGATGAAGAAATCTTAAAACTATTTGGAGAAGATGATTATCTAAAGAATACGATTGCGAAGGATTCTACTAAGAATACAGATGAAGCATTAATTGAAATCTATGAAAAATTAAGACCAGGTGAACCTGCTACTCTTGATTCTTCTAAGAACCAAATTATTACTCGTTTCTTTGATGAATTTAGATATGATTTATCTAAAGTTGGACGTTATAAATTTAACCGTAAGTTAAATATTACGGATCGTCTATTAAACCAAACATTAGCTGAAGACATTAAAGTTGATGATAAAGTTGTATTTGAAAAGGGTACTGTTATTACAAAAGCTAATATTGGTGAATTACAAGAAGTATTTAAGAATGGATATGGAGTAGTTGATGCTAAGATCAATGAAGAACTTGATTCTTTTGGTAAGATTCAAGAAATCAAGATTTTAGATCCTACTGATAAGAAGAAAAAACTAATCGTTATTGGAAATGATCAAAATATTGATATTAAGAGATTAACAATTTCTGATGTTTATGCTTCTGTATCTTATTACTTAAATTTATTACATGGTGTTGGAAATTATGATGAAATTGACCATTTAGGAAACAGACGTATTCGTCAAGTTGGTGAATTATTACAAAACCAATTTAGAATTGGTGTTTCTAGAATGGAAAGAGTTATTCGTGAAAGAATGACTACTCAAGAAATGGAAGAAGTTACTCCTAAGACATTAATTAATATTAGACCAGTAACGGCTGCTATGAAAGAGTTCTTTGGATCATCTCAATTATCTCAATTCATGGATCAAACGAACCCAATTGCTGAGTTAACAAATAAACGTCGTTTATCTGCTTTAGGACCAGGTGGTTTATCTAGAGATAGAGCTGGTGTTGAAGTACGTGACGTTAACGTTTCTCACTATGGTAGAATTTGTCCAATTGAGTCTCCAGAAGGACCAAACATTGGATTAATTACTTCTTTGGCAAGTTATGCAAAAATTGATGAATATGGATTTATCATGACTCCATATCGTAAAGTTGTTAATTGCCAAATTACCGATGACGTTCATTATTTAACAGCAGATGATGAATTAGATTATGTTATTTCTCAATCTACTGTTGGAACAGATGAAACTAATAAGATCATTGATGAACAAGTTCAAGCTCGTTTTAGAGGAGAAAATATTTTAGCTAAACCTC
>CAMIXP010000093.1 GCA_946402785.1 uncultured Caryophanales bacterium
ATTGTTCAAAATGGTCAAGTAATTTTAACATTAAATCCTGGTGATTTTGTTCCAACAACTTATCACGAAACAGATGCATTCCAAATTGCTGATCCAGCTAAATCCCAAGCATTACTTGACTTTATCGATTCTTTAGGTACAGAGACTTGCCAAGAAATGATGCACTCCGGTTTGAGCGGAGGAGGATTACCTGGTGATTATGATCAACGTAAATAAAAAAGAAGAGTAATCTTCTTTTTTTATTGTCTTTTTCTTTCTAAGTATGGTATCCTTAAATTAAAGATGGAAAGATTCAGGAGATAGGGTTATGGTAGAAAAGTTATTTTGTATCCTAGGTGGGTTATTATCCATCTTAGGAGTATTTGTTTCAAGTCATCGCGAAGAACTATACACAAGTACTTATTATTCTATGCAACAGAAGGATGTTAGTTTTCGTTCTGCTTCTACACAGAATGGTACGAAAGTTCATTTTACGAGACATACAATTTATTTAGATTCTGTTAACTTAAAGAAAGTTTATTCTTCGGAAGTGATTACTTATGAAGTAGTGAATCCAACGATGAATGATGTTTCTTTTGAAATACTTATCAATGGAGAAGAGAACTTCCAAGATGAATATTTTGATATTACTTGTAGTGAACTGATTGTTCCTGCTGGAAGTAAATCTACTGGTACTATTACTATTACTTTAAAAAAGAGTGTAGTAGATGATTATTCTTTACCATTTGAAATTACCTATAAATTAAAAGATATCTCAAATTGAGATATCTTTTTTTAACTTACCATTCTAATAAATTCATTTAATGTTATATCATCCATGACTGGATATCTTGGGATTAAATAATGATTATTGGATCTTCTTGATTTGGTACTTCCTCCTACGAAGGATACTCTAAATCCTAAGTCTTGTACTGCTTGAATAGATTCTCTATCTGCACTATAGAATGGGAAGCAGAAGGATGTATTATCTTGTAGTACGTTTAAAGAATCTTGAAGATCATTTTTAACAGTTGTATAGTCGGAACAAGCTACTTTTCCACGTCCATCTGAACAACTTGCTTCATAGTGAAGATTGTTTGTGTGAGATTGAACATCTAAGTATGGTGATTGATAGTTTTCTAATCCCCACCATCCAGTAATTAAGAATAGGGTAGCATGTGCTTTATATTCTTCTAGGGTTGGGATTAAGATGTTTCCATTGTGTGCTCCTGTTCCCATGGCACCATCATCGATTGTTAGTAAAACGGATTTATCTGGGATTTCAATGATTCCTTCCATCCAGTCTGTATATTCATGAATGGTTAATGTTTTATAACCATTATCATTTAACCATTGTAGGTGTTCTCTTAATTTATAAGCATCTAAGCAAATCGATTCGTTACAAGTTTCTCCTTTTCCTGAATCAAAGA
The DNA here is from genome assembly GCA_946402785.1 of uncultured Caryophanales bacterium. Taxonomy (GTDB): domain Bacteria; phylum Bacillota_I; class Bacilli_A; order RF39; family UBA660; genus UBA3789. Next base: position 1,410 of record CAMIXP010000093.1, read on the forward strand.
AGAAGTGATAGTTAATAACAGCAATTCCTTGATTATTAGATGTTTCTTTTCCATTATCTGGAACATCTACACCTTCTGCCATTTTCATATAATTATCAATGATTGTATAACGTTTTGCTTGGTAGCAATTAACAGCATTCTTATCATCTTGTGGAGTAGAGGTTTTATTGGTTACCACTAATTTGATTCCATCTGTTTCTTCAATCTTTCCAATATCCGTTTTGATTTCTTCTTTGATCGCATCTACTGTTTCATTTGGATTACCGATTGCTAAGAAGACAGCTTTGTCTTTTAAATTGATATATCCTTGGATGTAATTTAAATAATCTTCTTTTGTAATGAAATAATAACCATTTTCTTTCATATATCTAACATGTGCTTTTACGCTTGCTGGATATAGACAAGTATCATCAGCTCCACAATCAGGAAGAATCTTATCATAGTAGATCACACTGACATGTTCTGCTTTTCCTTCGATTTCTTTTTGAATATCTAATTCTTGTATTCCTTTTGATTGTTTTACTTTTAAATCTTTTCCTAAGAAACGAATGTAGTAATTGTCTTTATCTCTTTTTACGACTTCTGTATTTTTAAGACCTTTTGTTAATGTTATGACTTTGTTTTTTCCATCGTATAGTTCTACTTCTTTAGATGAAGTAATTTCTTTTCCTAAAGGTAGGTAATAGGTTTCTTCTACAGCTTCCATTGCAGGATTATATGCTTTTAAATCTTTGTAGTAAACGTAATAGTCTTTATCATTTGTTTGTAAGTATCTATTTTTCATTGATTTTATTTTGACATCTGCAAGAGTTAATTGAAAACCTTTTTTGATGGTTCCTATTGCTTTATGATTTTTATCATATAACTTGGTATCTTTTGCTGTAATCATATACGTTGTATAGGTATTTTTAATGTCTTTAATGGTTTTTTTCTCATAAGCTTTATATCCAAAATAACCACCTACACCTAATGCGATTACTAATACAATCAATAGAATTAAAACAATTATTCCTTTTTTCTTTACGTGTACTTTTTTCTTTTTGGAATTTCTTTTTTCTTTTTCTGCTTCTTTTTCTTTTAATTCAATTTCTTTTGTAATTTCGTCTTCATTTAAAACTTCTTCATCCATATTTTTCACCTTACTATTCTCTAACCAATATTATAATATGACTTTGTTTTTTTCTCAATCTTTTCTTCTTGAAAAAAAGTTGTTTTTTCTTTACTATTTTGTACACTTTTGGATGATAAAAATCATTAAATATTATCTATCTTACGATATAATATTATTAGATAATAGGAAGGTGTATTATGAAAAGTAACATGAAAAAAATAATTGTTCTATTACTTTTTATTGTAGTCTTGGGTACTTTAGGATTTATCTTTTATCCTAAAAAGAATATTCAAGATGTTTTAAAGACGAAAGAATATGCTTATTTACCTGTTGAAGCAAAGAATTATATTGAAAAAGTATATGAGGATAGTGGAGAGATTATTCTTACTGAGAAGAATAAGAAAGAAAGCGTTCCTTATTTAAATCCGGATTATGTTGATTACTTAACTTTAAGTGATACAGAAAAAGAAGAAATAGAAGAAGTTCCTGATGTATATCAAATTGATTATGTAAAAGAAGAAATTAGTGGAGATACTCCTTCTCGATTTGATTTAAGAAATGTAAATGGTAAGAACTTTGTTACCGATTCAAAAGATCAAGGTTCTTTAGACTTATGTTGGTCATTTACTTCTATGGAACAAGCTGAAAGTTTATTATTACAAAAAGCAAATACAAGTGCTGGAAATAGTAATATAATTCTTTCACCTAGACAACTTGATTATGCGACAAGTCAAAATGGTATTGTAGATTTTAATAATGATTATGGAGTTAGACCTTTAGGACAAGGTGGTAACTACTTTATGGCTTCTGTTGCGTTATCTCAAGGTATTGGTTTTGTGAAGGAAAGTGTTTTCCCAATGACTTATACTTATGAGCAAAGAAATCTTACAGAAGTACTTAATTATTCAAGATCTCAATATGAACTTGAACAATCAATTATGGTACCAACTCTTTCTAATCCTACAACTGCTCAATTAAATAGTTATATTAGTACGGTTAAACAATATGTTATGAACTATGGAGGAGCTTATGTTGCGACACAATCTCCTACCAAGAGTTGTGGTTCTATCAATAGTGATGGAACTGTGATTTTAAGAGTGGATAATAGCTGTTATCAAAATAATAATCATGCGATGCAGATTATTGGATGGGACGATAGTTATTCTTATTCTTACTGTGCTATGGGAAGTTATCACAGCAATAATACTTCTAGTTGTTCCGGAACGGTTGTTTCTGGAACAGGAGCATGGATTCTACGTAACTCATGGGGAAGTGATACTCCATATGTTTACTTTGCTTATGATGTACGTTTATCTGCTGTATTATCTTCTATGGCTGATCGTACTTGGGATAATAATTATCATGTATTATTTGATCAATACTATATTTTAACTTCTAGTAGTTCTTCTCAATATTATCAAAAGAAATCTGATGGTGATGAGAAGATTGAAAAGATTAAGATTTATACGTATGGAGAGGGTGGAAAGTATACTATTTCGTTTACTTCTTCTAAAGAAAGTTATCGTAAGATTAAAACGGTTTCGATTCCAACAGCTGGTCTTTATACGATTGATTTCCATAATGATAATGTAGTGATTACCGATTCTGGATTTAATGTAGAAGTGCTTGCTACTACGGGAAATGCTGCTTACTTTGTAAAAGATAGTATTTCAGTATTTACTTCGAATGTAGATAAGACACCTTCTATTGAAACGGAAGATATTCAAGTAGAAGCAAATGGTTCTCGTACCTTTCATTTAGTTTCTTATACGAAGAATATTCCTTCTGGAAGTAATCTTGCTTATACATTAAAGAGTGCTGGCGGAACGGATTATACAAGTTCTATGACGGTTACTAATAAAACAGTTGCGTTAAATATGGTTAATGCTACTATTACTCTTAATAATTTACTTCCTGTTGGTATTTATAAATTAACAACAACTTATGGAAGTTATTCGAATACTTCTCAAATTGTTCTTCAAAATCCAGTCTTTAGTTCTGGAAATGGTTCTGTAAGTAATCCATATGTGATTAAAACAGAAGGGGAACTACGATTAATGGCTGAGAAGCCAGATGCTCATTATCTTTTAAATAATGATATTACGTTAACCAGTGATTGGATTCCAATTGGAACAAATGATGAACCATTTACAGGATCTTTCAATGGTGGAGGACATCAAATTATTAATATGGTTGTTCCTAGAGGATACGATACAAGTGGTTTCTTTGGAACCGTTGTAGCGAATAATCAAACATCTTTTAAAAATGTTATATTCGTTAATCCTCAAGTAGAAGGTAATGGAGATGCAGGTGCTTTGATTGGTACGATTCGTGCTGTAGGAGATCTTTATAATCCTCCAACATATTCCATTAATATTAATAATATTTCCATTGTTGGTGGACAT
>CAMIXP010000094.1 GCA_946402785.1 uncultured Caryophanales bacterium
AAATTAAAACCACTATACATAATAGTGGTTTTCGCATTGATTACCGTAAAGCTTACGAAACTGATCAAAAGATGAGAAGTGTTGTAGATAGTTTATATGATGAAAATGCAAAAGATAAGTCTCTTGTTGATTTATATAAGAAATTAGATATGAAAGTAAATCGTCGTTCATTGTATACTCTTATCTATTACTATTATGCTTTATATCATGATAATCTTCCTTTACTTCGTAGAATACTTCAAGAAGATGTAGAAATATTTGATGAGAATGATCAATTTCCTTTTGAACTACTAGATCGTAATTTTTCGAAATACTTTACAGAAGATCAATATATTTATTTGATTCGATATTGTAAAGAAGAATTAGTTAGTTTTTATCATTCTGTTTTTGGTCAACATCATTCTAAAATGGATCCTTTTCGTCGAAGAGAATTAGCTAAAGAACTTCGTGTTTTGTCAGAAAAATTGTTTGCATCTGACAAGGTACTTCCAAGGGAAGAGAAGGAAGCTTGTGAGGAACGATTAGATGAAATATCAGAAGAGATGAATTCTTCGTATGTGTATAATTATTCTTCAGAAGAAAGAGATCGATATTGTAAGAAGTTTGCCTCTATTATGACGAAAGATCCTTTTGTTTGTAAGCATGATAAAGAAGATGTATATCGTTCTGATTATTATGCTCATTTGTTATCTCCTGAAGTGTTTGCTTTGTTTGATGAGGATCAGATTTTACAGATGGGTGATATAGAAAAAGAATATTTATCTAATTATACAAGTTCACCTGTTGCATTAGAGCGGATTAAACAGATATTTGAAAAATATCCTGATTTTCATACGATGATTCGATTTGATCCAGAGATATTACGTTTCTTTAGTGATGAGGAATTATATCATCTTTCTCCTGAAAAGATTCCTATTTATGAGAAGGCTTGTAGTGAAGGTGTTTTTTCTCGATTAAAACATATTGAAAGTCAAAATCAAGCTATTATTAAATACCCACATTTTATTCATCCTACGATCTTTGAGTCCTTGTCGGATGAAGAAATATCTCATATGTCTGAGAGGGCTATTGGTAGAATTAATCATTTGGTTGCGAATACGAAATTCTTTAATCCAGAAGAAGAATATCGAATTCAAAGAAAGAGTGTTTGGATTATGAGATTTGATAAAGTAATTCAAAAGGTTAAAAAAATCCTTATTTAATTTGTTGTATTTGGCTTATTTCAATGATAAAATAAAAGTGTAAGATTTATAGTGAGGTGATATTATGCCACAAGAACAAACAAGTTTATTTAACATTCAAGAAATTGATGCAGAGAATATTCGAGAGATTCTTGATGAAGTATATGAATCTCTAGAGGAGAGGGGATATAATCCAACAAATCAAATTGTAGGATACTTGATTAGTGGGGATCCTGGATATATTTCTAGTTATAAAGATGCTAGAAGCAAGATTCAAGAAATTGATCGTGCTAAGATTGTTGAGATTTTATTATCCGAATTTAGAAATCATAAAAAATGAGATATTTAGGACTTGATTTAGGTAGTAGAACCTTAGGGGTTGCAGTTAGTGATAAGACTGGAACCATTGCGAACAATGTTCGAATTATTCGTCATAATGAAGATTATGATCGATTGATTGGGGACGTTTGCGATCTTGTAAGAGAATATGAAGTTGATACAGTTGTGTTAGGTTTTCCTAAAAATATGAATGGGTCTATTGGGCCTAAAGGAGAACTTAGTATTGACTTTAAACAAAAGTTAGAGTCTGTTCTTTCTATTCCTGTTGTATTACAGGATGAAAGGCTTACAACCAAAAGCGCAACAAATATGTTAATAGAAGGAAATGTTTCTCGTAAGAAGAGAAAGGAAGTCATTGATTCTGTTGCGGCAACTATAATATTACAAAGTTATTTAGATAGGAGAGATCAATAATATGAAAAAGAATACATTCAGTATGTTAGATGAAAATGGAAATGAAATTATCTATGATGTTTTATTTACTTTTGAAAGTGAAGAAACTCATAAGAATTATATTGTCTATACAGATAATACAAAAGATGAAACAGGTAATATAGAAGTATATGCTTCTATTTATGATCCTGAAGATCCACATAGCAAGTTAGAAGCTATTAAGACAGATAAAGAGTGGAAAGTAATTGAAACCATTTTAGATACATTACAAGAAGAAGTACGTAAGAAGAAAGATGAAAATAATGAGCAATAGCTCTTATTTTTTGGAGGAATTATGAAAAAGAAGGTAAGACCAAAACCTCTCTTACTTCTTTTTTTCTTATTTGCTCTTTTATTAATAGGATTTGGTTGTACTTGGGTATACTTAGAAAGTCCTGTTGATAAAAATGATAAAGAAGAAATTCAAGTTGTTGTAGAGAGTGGTACGAATTCAACTCAAATAGGGGAACTTTTAAAAGAAAAGAAATTAATTAAGAGTGTTACTTTATTTAAATTACGATTAAAGATCGATCATATTGGTTCTTTAAAAGCATCTACTTATAAATTTAATAAGAGTATGACATTAGAAGAAATCATTAAGGCTTTAGAGACGGGTGTTATTAGTAATGATAATGCCTTAAAGATTACTTTCCGTGATGGAGAAAGAATTACTGATTATGCTAAAGTTATTTCTGATAAGTTAAATGTTCCTTATGATGAAGTTATTCAAACGATGAATGATAAAGAGTATTTATCTACTTTAATTCAAAAATATTGGTTTTTAACCGATAAAATATTAGATGAAAATATCTATTATGGATTAGAAGGATATTTAGCTCCTGAAACTTATTATTTTGATCAAGATGCGACCGTTCAAGATGTTGTGGAAAGATTACTAGATCAAATGGAGGATAATTTAGCTCCTTATCAAGACATTATGAAAGATGATCCTCATTCTTATATCACGATGGCAAGTGTTGCTCAACTAGAGGGAACGAATACAGAAAATAGAAGTATGATTGTTGGTATCTTCCAAAACCGATTAGCTTCTGGTATGAATATGGGTAGTGATGTAACGACTTATTATGCTCTACAAAAGAGTATGAAAGAAGATTTAACGGCTCAAGAGATTGCGACTGTTAATCCTTATAATACACGTGGTGGAAATATGATTGGTAAAATGCCAGTAGGACCTATTTGTAATCCAAATACGTCTAGTATTGAAGCTAGTGTGAAGCCTACAGAGAGTGATTATTATTTCTTTGTTGCTGATAAATATGGAAATATTTTCTATACGAAAACAAATGCTGAACATAATAAAAAAGTGGCTGAAATAAAAGCTAACGGAGATTGGATTTTTGATTAGGAAGTGTCTTTATGAAAAAGAATCAATTCATTCTACAAATGAAGGAATATGCAGAAGAAAATCATGTTCCCATTATGACAGATGATGGATTACATTATTTACTACAATATATCAAAAAACATCATGTAAAAAAAATACTAGAAATTGGAACAGCCATTGGTTATTCTGCCATTTGTATGTGTGGAGTATCTGATGATATCGAAGTTACAACAATTGAAAGAGATGAACCTCGTTATTTAGAAGCTGTCTTAAATGTAGAACAAGCTGAATTAGAAGATCGAATTCATTTAATCTTTCAAGATGCTTTAGAGGTTGAATTAGATGATACTTTTGATTTAATCTTTATTGATGCGGCAAAAGCTCAAAATATTAAGTTCTTTGAACGATTTGAAAAGAATTTAAGACAAGGTGGAACATTTATTACGGATAATATGGATTTTCATGGAATGGTTCAAGTAGATGAAGATAAAATTGAAAGTCGTAATGTAAGACAGTTAGTTCATAAAGTTAAAAATTATATTGCTTTCTTACAAGAAAATAAAAATTATGATACGCAGTTTTTATCCATTGGAGATGGACTTGCGGTCAGTGTTAAAAAATAAAAAAGGAAGGATTCCTTTCTTTTTTTTGCTGAATCATTTATAATATGTTTAATATGTTCGAGGTGATCGTATGAAATTATTAGTAGAACCTAGTTCTTTATCTTCTCATTCTTATGAAAAAGCAGATGGAGTGATTCTTGCTTTAACGGGATATTCTGTTGAATCTGTTTGTACTTTTTCGATGGATGAGATTTGCAAAATACAAAAGAATTATTCAGGAGAAATTTTTGTTAAAGTCAATCGTAATTTCTTTAATGAAGATATTGATGGTTTAAAAGAAGTTTTAAAAGAATTAGATGCTATGTCTATTTCAGGAGTCTTTTTTTATGACTTAGCTGTTTTACAAATAAAGAAGGAATTATCTTTATCCCTTCCTCTTGTTTGGAATCAAACCCATATGGTTAATAATTATCGTACGTGTGATTATTATTATGACAAAGGCGTATCTTATGCATTACTTGGAAAAGAAATTACGTTAGAGGAAATTAATGAAATCTTGGACAAGAGTAAAATTACTTGTATGGTAGAAGTTGTTTCTCGTCCTTCTGTTGCGTTTAGTAAGAGAAAGTTAGTATCCAATTACTATAGTGATTTAGGAGAAAAAGGAGAGAAAGAAGTTCTTGTTCAAGAAAAAGTGACAGGAGATTTCTATCATGTATTAGAAGATCATTATGGAACTTGTTTCTTCTTGGATAAGATAACGAATGGTACTTCTGTCGTTTCTTCTTTATATGAACATCGTTGTCCTTATATTATCTTTAGAGAATATGGAATTGATGGTTTTGATGAATTAGTAGAAGATACGAGTGAATATATACAAGGGGAATGTAAGGATTCTTCTTATGTTTCCAAATATACAAAGTTAGGGGATAGTACAAACTTCTTTTTTAAGAAGACTATTTATAAGGTGAAGTAAATGGAAAAAATAGAATTATTATCTCC
>CAMIXP010000095.1 GCA_946402785.1 uncultured Caryophanales bacterium
ACAATTATTCTGAAACAAGAATTTCATTTTTTCTTGTAGTTCCAAAAATGTTGTTGTGTGGAATACTTCATCTCCATAAGATCCACCATTTGCTTTCACAACGACATCATCATGACAAGAATGAAAATAATCTTCTACTTCTTTGATATCATCATTTTCATAAAAAATATGATGATCACAAACAGGTAAATGATGATATTTTAATGCTTCAAAGCAAGCATATTTATCATTACAAATTCTTCCAGATGCATAATTATTTAAATCAAATCTCGTTCCTACAATATAATGAGTCTCTCCATTCTTTTCTAAGACAAGAACCCATTCTTTTGAAATCGTATGAAACGAAATTTGTTCTTCTTCACAAATCTCTTGAATTAATTTTTGAATAGAAGTCATAAGACCACTTCCTCGTATGAATGATTATACATCTTTTTTTCTAAAAAAAATAGACTGAAATCAGTCTATTTAAAAATACTCTTCCATACAGAATTAACAACTTTGGTAGTAGCTTTACCAATAACTTTATTAGTAACAGAGTTGGTTACCTTTTTAACCATTCTCTCCTTTTCTTTTTGTTTTTTCTCTTCTAATTTTTTCTTTTCTTTTTCTTCTTTTTCTTTTTGTTTAGCTTCTTCTTTTGCTTTCTTTTCAGCTTCAATTGCTTCTTCTTTTGCTTTTGCCTCAGCCGCAAGTCTTTCTTCTTTTTCTTTTTTCGCAGCATCTACTTTCTCTGTAGCAGAAACCTCATCCATAACCGTTTCATACTTACTATAGATTCTACTAGAACGAATCACTTGATCTCTTTCAGAATCACTAATCGTTCCCATAAAACTTTGTGGTGGAAGAATCATCGCTCTTTCAACAACATTAGGTTCTCCTCTTTCATTTAAGAAAGAAACAAGAGCTTCACCGGTCGCTAAAACCTTAATAGCTTCTTCTGTTTTAAATTCTGGATTCGTTCTAAAGGAATTAGCAGCAGCTTTAATCGCTTTTTCATCACTAGGAGTATAACTTCTAAGTACATGTTGTACCTTATTTCCAAGTTGCGCTAAAATCTCATCTGGAATATCACTAGGAGATTGAGAAATAAAGTAAACCCCTACTCCCTTACTACGAATTAATTTAACAACTTGAATAATTTGTTTAATTAAAATAGATGACATCTCAGAGAAGATTAAATGAGCTTCATCTAAGAATAATACAAGTTTTGGACGATCCAAATCTCCTACTTCTGGTAGAGAATCAAATAAATAATTTAATAACCAAATTAAGAATACGGCATATAGCGTTGGCTTTTTAAATAATTCTTGTGCATCTAGTACATTAACAAATCCACATCCATTAGAATCATATTGAAGTAAATCAAATAATTGAAGTTCTGGTTTACCAAAGAAGTAATCTCCTCCTTCTTGTTGTAACATCAAAACATTTCTTTGAATACCACCAATACTTTGAGCAGTTATATTACCATACTTTGAAACATACTCTTCACGATTATCCGCAACATGTTGAAGTAGGCTCTTTAAATCTCCTAAATCATTTAACTTCATTTCTTCATCTTCTGCAATTTGGAAGACAATTGCTAAAACACCTTCTTGTGCATCTGATAAAGCAAGCATTCTAGATAATAATCGTGGACTAATATTAGAAATCGTTGTACGAATAGGATGACCTAATTTTTGATATACATCAAAGAATACCGTTGGGAAAGATTGATAAGTAAATTCGTCTTTTAATTTTAAAGTATCTAATCTTTCATCAATCTTCTCACTAGCTTCACCCTTCTTACAAATACTAGCTAAATCTCCTTTAACATCGACATAAAATACAGGAATTCCTGCTGCAGAAAAACCTTCTGCCATAACTTTAACCGTTGTCGTTTTACCAGAACCACTAGCTCCTGTAATAACTCCATGACGGTTTGCCATCTTAGGAATAATAAATAATTCTTCATCCCCATTTTTACCAATGACAATCTTTTGATTCAAATACATAAAAGTACCTCCTATCGATATTTTTATTATATCAAAGAAACCATAAAAAAATGCAAAAAACTTTTTGCATTATCTTCTTAATCCTAAAATTGTTACTCTACTTAAGTCTGTAGTAACCGTAACAGGACTACCTACTTTTCGAAATTCATCTTTATAATCATAAATCATAAAATGAACCTCTTCTTCATCAGCACTCTGTGTTTGTACAAAGTATTTGGCATAATAAGATTTCCCACTACCATATACTTCTACTTTTTTATCTTGTATCGTAATCGTTGGCTTCACAGCTAATTTTTTATTAAATGTTACATTTAATGTAATCATATTTCCATATTCAGCAATTCCATGGCCATTATAATTATCACTTTCAATATGAACAATCGTTGCAACAGGTGGCTTATCATTTTGATAAACCGTATATCCTGCAAAAGCAGCAACCCCTACCAAGATAACAGCAAATATGATTAAGACAATCATAATGACTTTTTTTGCTTTTCCACTTTTTGCTGTTTCTTCTCTTTCTTCAATTTCATCTTGCCCTTGGAAAAACATATCTTTACTAATAACATCGTTTTCTCCACGATCTTCAAAGTCATCCGTGAAATCTCTTTCGTCCATGTTATCACATCCTAAATGAATTATAGCATACATTTTTAAAAATATGTTATAATTTGTTTAGAAAGGTAGGATTTTATGAGAGACTTAGGAACAGTCGTAAGAGGAGTACGTACTCCGATTATTAAAGAAGGCGATGATTTAGCAACCATCGTTGTAGATGCCATATTAGGCGCAGGAAAAAACAATAATATTGAATTCCATGACAGAGATATTGTTGCGATAACAGAAGCAGTTGTCGGAATTTCAGAAGGAAACTATGTTACCGTAAATACGGTAACAAAAGATATTAAAAATAAATTTAATAACCCAGAAGATTTAGGAATTGTTTTCCCTATTTTATCAAGAAATAGATTTTCTTTAATCTTAAAAGCAATCGCAAGAAGTACAAAGAAACTATATGTACAATTATCATTCCCAAGAGATGAAGTTGGAAATGGAATCATGGATGAAGAAAAATTATATAAAAGTGATTTTTCAAAAGATTCAACCATTACAGAAGAAGAATATAGAGAATACTTTGGAGATTGGATTCATCCATTCACAGGAATCAATATGTTAGATTTCTATAAAGAATTAATTGAAGCAGAAGGTTGTGAAGCACACTTCATTCTATCCAATAATCCAGTTGATATTTTAAAATATACAAAAAATGCATTAACATGTGATATTCATACTCGTTTTCAAACAAAATATATGTTAGAAGAAGATGGAGTAAATGTATTTGGGTTATATGAAATTATGAATGAATCTATCAATGGTAGCGGATACAATGAAAAATATGGAATGTTAGGATCTAATAAATCTACAGAAGAAAAATTAAAACTATTCCCAAGAACAGGACAAGCATTAGTAGAAGAAATTCAAAAACGTTTAAAAGAAGCAACAGGAAAAACCATGGAAGTTATGGTTTATGGAGATGGAGCATTCAAAGATCCAGTTGGACAAATTTGGGAATTAGCAGACCCAGTTGTATCTCCTGCTTATACAAAAGGACTAGAAGGAACACCAAATGAAATTAAGTTAAAATATGTATCGGATAATAAATTCGCAGATCTACGTGGAACAGAATTAAAAGAAGCCATTAAAAAGGAAATTAGACAGAAAGATAAAGACTTAAAAGGAAAGATGATTACACAAGGAACAACCCCAAGACGTCTAACAGACTTAATTGGATCTCTATGTGACTTAACATCAGGATCTGGAGATAAAGGAACTCCAGTTGTATTCATCCAAGGTTACTTCGATAACTTAGCAGACGAATAAAAAAAAGACACACATGTGTCTTTTTTATTTAGGAAATATTGGGACTCCGTTACTAAATAAAACCGTGTTACGAGATACCAAACTAAGTACTTTAGGTCCACTCTTCTTTTCAATGATATAACACTTAGATGGAGTATGTGCAAAGTAAATAGTCTTCGCAGCTTGAAACGTATATAAAATGCCCCCATTATTTCTAAAAACGCTCATAACCCACTCTCCTAAATCTCTTCCTAATATCATCATACTATAAGAAAGAAAAGAGATTCAAACACTTATTTTTAATAGAAATTATAAGTATTCTTTATAGGAATAAAAATAAATAAACCACGTTTATATACGTGGCCTATATTATTCAGCATCTGCACAACAAGCAACTCGATCAAGTTGTTGTCGAGAAGCATTTTTTATTTTTTGATAAGTATTTTTAGATACGGTTTTGATATCTGCTTCATTGGAAACATAAATCGTTTTACTAGGATCTAATAATTTATGGAACTCCTCCAAAAACTGATCACGTTTTGCTACATCATCTAATACTTTATCTAATTGATCTTTTCCTCGAGAAGCAAGTCTTTTTTGACGAGTCTTTTCATCGACACTTACAAATATCGTAAGATCTGGTTCCAATAAATGATTACCAAATTGATTGTAATCTAAATTCATAGGAATACCCGCAACACGACTAGATACAACCGTATCAATTAAATAACGAACTAAATACACATTATGATTTTTATAATCAATATTATTTTTAATCACATCAGATGCATAAATATCGGAAGATAAATAATACATCATATGAGCAACAGGAGATGAATCATGTAATAATTCATCCATCTTAGCACGATCACGATAAGATGGAGCTGGCGTTCTTAATAAATAAGACCCTGGATCC
>CAMIXP010000096.1 GCA_946402785.1 uncultured Caryophanales bacterium
ATTATTATGTTTGGAGTGATTCTTTTATGGGATTACTCGCAGATATTAGACAATTAGAATTAGAACATACAGAAGATTAAAAGGAGGAAATATGAAAGCATTAATAGGAACAGAAAATCCTGGAAAAATACAAGGTGCAAAAGAAGCACTAGAAGTATACTTTGAAAATGTAGAAGTAGAAGGATATAAAGCAGATTCAGGAGTAGGAGAACAACCAATCTCAGTAGATACACTAAAAGGAGCTAGAAATAGAGCTATCAATACCAAAAAATATGCAGAAGAAAATAACATAGAAGCAGATTTCTTTATGGGAATTGAATCTGGTCTTGTGAATCTATTTGGCTTATGGTTTATTGCGAATGCAGCAGTCGTAATCGATAAAAATGGATACGAAAGCGAAGGCTTTGGACCAATCTTCCCAGTACCAAATAAATATTGTAATGATGTAATGGCAAAAGGATTTGGACAAGTTATGACAGATTTATTTGGAGGAGAAGATTTAGGAAAAAGTGTAGGAGGAGTCGATGGTCTAACCAATCATTCAATCAGTAGAATTGCGATTACAAAAGAAGCATTCATCATGGCTCTTACCCAACACACCAATGAAGTTTGGAATGATAAATAAAAGAAAGACTACAATAAGTAGTCTTTTTTTTGTATAATGATAATAGGTGATTGTATGAACAAAATAAACAAGTTACTATTACCATTAACCATCTTAGGAACAGCTGTTATTTTCTTAATATTGATTAATCATCAAAAGTCTTATCCATCTTTAAAAGCAGCAGTCAGAACAACCTCCGCAGGAGGAGAAGTCGCAGAAAAAATGAAATGTAAAGATGGTTACTATGTCTTTATAGGAGACTCCAGTATTATCACAAGTGGTTTCTATTATGAAAAAAATAATAAATGGTATTATGACTCTCATATTAGGAAAAGAAATTATCAAATTAATGAAAATATAGAATTATCTGTTTACTACATCTTTAAAGAAAGTACAAGTGTTTTAGAAATAACACAAAAAGAACCAGTTGATTTAACAATATCAGATTCTTACAATACAGTCTTTAAAGGAAGAAAAAATGATAGTAAACAGTATCTAGCAGTCATCAATCATAATTTAAATTCAGATTATAAAATAACAATCAATGAAAAAGAATATAAACCAATTAAAAAGTAAATAAAAAAGAATAGAAAGAAGGATAACCATGACAAAAGAAAGTAAATTAGTATTACGAATAGGAATTATTCTCTATATCATATTAGAAGGATTAACACTCTTAAAAGCAGCCAATATTGAAGCATTAGATTCCATTCTAAAAATAACAATTATTTATCTACCTATCACATCCATTATTTTATTTGCATATGTATTAGATAGAGGAGAAAAAAAGATTGCCTATATGGGACTAGCTTGTCTTTTAGTAAATAGTATCATTGCAATACTTCGTACGTATGGAGTAGTTCAATATGCATCCATTACATCAGAGGAAATTGTACCGAAAATTGTAAGTTTAATAAAAGAACTTGCTAGTTTAGGAGAATCCTTAACCGCTATGTTAGCGTTATTTAGTTTAATCCTAAATGAAAAAGGAGATCTTTTAAAAACACTAGCTGTTATCTCTTATGTTGTATATGGTCTCATTCAAGTTCTAGGAGCAGTCATGCCATCCATGGCTCGTGAAACATGGTTCTTAACTTCCAGTACTTTATTTATAACCGCAACAAGAGTATGTGAATATTCATTCATTGTCTTCTACTTATTAAATAAAAGAATAGATGAAGTAGCAGAAATCAAAAAAGAAAATCCATTATTACAAAACACACAAGTTGCTCCAACACAATTACCACAACAAACAGTGCAACAACCAGTACAACAAGTACAACCAGTACAACAACCAGTACAACCAGTACAACAAGTTCAGCAAGTACAACAAGTATATCAACAGCCAGTTGTTCAACAACCAGTATATCAACAACCAGTTGTACAACAACCACAACAGGTAGTAACAAATAATGATTATCCACAACAAAATATGTTATAATGGGTATGGTGATACGATGGAAATTAAGTTAAAAAGAATAGAGGACTTGGAAGAAAATTATCAAAAGATCTATACATGGTGTAGTAAAAAACATGTATATGAATGGTTTGAACAAAGACCTCTTACGTTAGAAGAAGTCAAAGATAAATATCAAAGAAAAATAAGAGAAGGAAAACAAGATTTATACTTTATCCAATGTGATGGACAAGATATTGGTTTTACACAAATCTATAAATATAGTGATGATATTAGTATGTTAAGAGATATTGGTATCCTATATGAATTTGATTTATTCATAGGAGAAGAATCTTATCTACATCAAGGTATAGGAGAAGCTGCTGTAAAACTAATCACGAAAAAGATTTATGATACTTATCCAGCAGACAGTATTATCTTAAGACCATTCTCAAGAAATACAGATGCCATTGCTTGCTATGAAAAATGTAACTACCATGTATTTAGAAAATATATGGGAAAAGATACATTAGGTAATCCAGAAGAAATAACGATTTTAATGAATTAAAAAGGATACTAAAAATAGTATCCTTTTTTATTTTATAAATTTCTTTTTTAAACAGTAAGGAACCACTTCATTTTTTAATGTATTAGAAAGAAGTTCGGTTCCACAAGAAGAATCATACCAAAGAAAAGATTCAATCTCATCAGATGTAACTAATTCACCAGTAAGTTCTCCAAGGTATTGGTAAACATAGAAGTGAATAGGAGTAACTCCATCACTTGTTGCAATCTCATCAAACTCCATCACAAGTTGTAACTTGGTAGAATCAAAGATTGCTTGATCACCTAGTTCTTCATGACATTCTCGAATAGCAGCCTCCATAGGAGTCTCATCATCTTCCACTCTACCACCAATCATTTGATAAGTAGGTCTTTTTCTAGGTTTATCAATTAATAGTTTTTGATTTTGAAAAAACATCGTTCCAACTACATTCATAAGGATTCCTCCGACTCCATTATAACATAATCTTCTTTGAATAATAGACAAACTATGTTAGAATAATAAGTCAAGAAACGAGATGATCCTATGAAAAATAAATTCATACCAATTCGTGATTCTTTTATTAGTAGATGTCACAAAGTATTTGATAAAGAAATCAAAAAAGCAGAATTAGAAGCACTTAAAAAAGAGTTGGGTCCTATTGATACGTATACACTTATCATGAGAAGAGTAGAGGCATCTTATGAATGTTTGGCAGAAGCCTTTGGATATTTTAGTTCCAAACAGATAGCAATCGAGGACTTAGATGAAATGGTTTTTGAACAAACAGATGGTTATTTAGAGGCAGCTCAAGAGGAGTTTAAAGGAATGATACTAGATATGTTTGCTTCTGATACATTTGGAGAAGCTCTAGAAAAAGGGAAAAAAATAAAACAAGTAATTGATAGTACGGCAATTGGAGATTATATGGATTTATTTGACGTAGATTTAAAAGATGGAAATCAAAAGCACTAGTAAGTGCTTTTTTTATGATATAATAAAAATGATAATAGGAGGAAATATGAAAAAAGTATTCACAAGTATTCTATTAATAGGAATCATCTTACTAGTAAGTGGATGTGGTAAAACAGTACAAAACAATTCAAATATTAAGAATTTTACGTATGACTATGGAAGTTACAATGGTGGTTATTATAGTTATGCCATTACAAGAGAAGATGATCAAATTCATTTAGATGCAAAAGGAATGAATGGAGTAGATTTAAATGCAGATAAGTCAATCACAGAATCAGATTTAAATGAACTAGCGAAAATTATTAATGATTATAAAATCTATGAATGGAATGGATTCCATAAAAGTGATAAAGGAGTAATGGATGGATATAGTTTCTCCATTGAAATCCAATATAGTGACGGAGAAATCATGGAAGCAAGTGGATATATGAAATATCCAAAAGGATATGATCAAGTTCATGATGCTTTAGAAAAATTTTTATATGACTTAGCAAAATAAAACACTAACAATTGTTAGTGTTTTTCTTTCCCTAATAGATAATTAGCTATTTCATCATAAGCAGATGTATTCCATAAATGGAAACGTTTATCATCTGGATAATGAGCCATCGTTTTAGTGTGACCATCTGGAATAAAAATAGGATCAATTCTCATTCCATAAGAACCACTCTTTCTTTTTGCAAGTCTACCACTCGTAATAGCAATAAAAACAACAGGTTCTTTTCCATATTCACAATAAGCAAATGCTTCTTTGTAATAAGCTTTTCTGTTTTCTATTCCCTTCATAAGTTTTAAAATGCCATCAGTTCCAATCTGTTCCATAACAGAATGTGCATAAGCACCTGGAAAACCATTCAAAGATTCTATAAAGAATCCAGTATCATTCTTTAAAACAGCACACTTTAATTTATCACTTGCTTCCTTTGCAGAGAAAGCAGCAATCTCTTCAATAGAATCTGATTGAATCTCTGTTGTATCCATTTTAACATTGTCAACTTGGATACCATAAGGTTCTAAAAACTGTCTAGCACTAATTAGTTTATTGATGTTTCCTGTAACAAGAGTAACATGTTTCATAGTACCCCTCCTATTAAAAACATTATAGCAAACATTCCCCGGAACCACTCATAAAATTGACAAAATCACGAAAAAATGGTATACTT
>CAMIXP010000097.1 GCA_946402785.1 uncultured Caryophanales bacterium
CGAGCAACGATTTCTTCATTGAATGGCCAAAGGTCTTCAATGGAACCGCCACCTCTACCTACAATCAAGGTATCTAAATCAAATTCTTGTGCTTTCTTGATTTGTCTTACAATATCTTCTTTAGCATCTTCTCCTTGAACCAAAGATGGGAATAAATAGATTTCTACCAAAGGCCATCTTCTTTTGATGGTTGAAATAATATCTTTGATAGCAGCTCCTGTTGGAGCGGTTACTACCCCTACTCTGTTTGGAATTCTTGGAATTTTCTTTTTATGAGATTCTTGAAATAATCCTTCTGCTTCTAATTTCTTTTTTAATTGTTCGAAAGCAATATAAAGATTTCCTACTCCATCTTCTAACATATCATTGACATAAATTTGATATTGACCAGTTTGTTCAAAGACACTTACTTTTCCTGTTACTAATACTTTCATTCCTTCTTGTGGAACAAACTTTAGTTTATGAGTTGCGGATGCGAACATAATCGCATTAATTCTACTTCCTTCATCTTTTAAAGTGAAATAGAAATGTCCTCTACTATGAGCTTTAAAATTGGAGATTTCTCCTTTTAAAAAGACTTCATTTAAATTTCCATCATTATCAATTTTATATTTGATATATCTTGTTAATTGTGTGACTGTTATGTATTTATCGTTCAAACTATCACATCCTTTATCTATTCGTCTTTTCCTTCTTCGTGATAGATTTTATCTAATACACCATTAATCATCTTGGTAACCGCTTCTTCACTATATTCTTTTGATAATTCAATTGCTTCATTAATAGCAACAACAGATGGTGTATCTGTATATAGTAATTCATAAGTACCTAATAACATAATGGCCTTATCTACTTTATTTAAACGATCCATCGTCCAATCATTTAGATAGCGATTATCTAATTCAATAATAGCTTTTTTATTTTTTTCAATTCCTGCGATCGTTTCATTTACAAATTCATTTTCTACTTCTAACTGTTCTTTAATTAAGTCTTCTACTTTATATGAAATTTTTGTTTCATTTAAAATTTCAATTTGGTATAAAACTTTCATGATGATTTCTCTTAATTCACTTCTATTTTTCATATTATCACCTAACTTATTCTATCATATTCTTTTTTATTTGTCATTTAGACGTCTATTTGAAATGGTTCTTTTTCTAGTAGTTCTCTTGCATCTTCTAGTGACATATTTTCATTTCTTTTATTTATAAAATAACCATCTATTTCATAGGCATCTTTGATTAAGATAAATGGATATTCATCAAATAATTTATCTAAGTGTAGAATATTATATTCTTTTAATTTGATAATTAATTCTTCTACATCTTCTGGAGATCTTGTGAGTACCATTGGATTGGTTTGAAGAATGTTTCTTAAGATTCGATTACTGCATTTTTGATCTGCCAATAACTTAATGATTTTTCTTAGATCTTCTTTTTTCTGATATTGAATATTTGGATTCATTTCTAATATTTCATCAATTTCTTCTTTTTTAAATAATTGAGAAAGAATATCCATTGTATCACCTACTTATTATTCTTTGTATTTTTATGTAATTCATATAAGAAAGATAATGCTTCCATTGGAGTCATTTCTAATGGATTGATTTCTTTGATTTTTTCTTCTACTTCATTTTTCTTTGGAGTTGATTCTTGTTCTGTTAATTCAAATAAAGAGGTTTGTGTAAAGGTTTCTTTTTTTACACTCTTCTTTTCATATACACTTAAGATTTCGTCTGCTCGTTTAATTAAACTATCTGGTAAGTGAGCTAGTGCTGCGACATGGATACCATAACTCTTATCAACGGCTCCTGGTTTTACTTTATGTAAGAATGTTACTTTTCCATTTTCTTCGGTTGCGGATACGTGTACATTCTTTAAGTGTTTTAAATCTTTTTCAAGTACTGTTAATTCATGATAGTGTGTTGAAAATAGTGTTTTTGCTTTAATCTTGTCATGAATGTATTCAAGGATTGCTTGAGCAAGACTCATTCCATCATAGGTTGCGGTTCCTCTACCTAATTCATCGAATAGAATTAAACTATTTTCGGTTGCTTCTTGAATGGCATAGTTTGCTTCTTTCATTTCTACCATGAATGTTGATTCTCCACTTACTAAATCATCCGATGCACCAATACGGGTAAAGATCTTATCAAAGATTGGAATAGTTGCTTCTTTACAAGGTACAAAACAACCAATTTGTGCCATAATAACGGTAATCGCACATTGCCTCATATAAGTCGATTTACCAGCCATATTTGGTCCTGTAATTAGTAAGATATTCGTTGTATGATCCATTACAATATCATTTGGAATATATTGTTCCTTCATGACTTGCTCTACAACTGGATGTCTACAATCTATTAACTTGATTGTTTTATCATCCGTTAACGTTGGTCTTACAAACTTATAATTATCACTTACAATTGAGAATGCTTGTAACATATCAATTTCACTGATAATTCTTGCGGTTTGTTGAAGAGATTTACTGTATCTTTTAATCACTTCTCGAATATCCATAAATAATTTATATTCAAGAGAAACAATCTTCTCTTCTGCTCCTAAGATGATATTTTCTTTTTCTTTTAAGACTGGGGTTGTGAAACGTTCTCCTGTTGATAGGGTTTGTTTTCTTTCCCAACCAAATTCATCTTTTACAAGAGAAGTTTGTCCTTTTGATACTTCAATATAATATCCAAAGACTTTGTTGTATCCAACTTTTAAATTCTTAATACCGGTTCTTTCTTTTTCTTCTTTTTCCATTTCTAGAATAAAGTCTTTTGAACCACTACTAATTCTTTTTAATTCATCTAATTCTTCATTATATCCTTCTTTAATTAATCCACCTTCATGAAGAGTAAATGGTGCATCTTCTTCGATGGATTTATCAAGTAAAGAATAGACTTCTTCAAATGTATCAATCTTTTTATCATATTTTAATTGAATTAAAATATCTTTGATTCTTGGAAGGGCTCCTACTGAGTTTTTTAATTGAATTAAATCTTTTGCGTTTAAATTTCCGTAGGTAATTCTTCCTACTAATCTTTCTAAGTCATAGACTTGTTCTAGAGAAGTAATTAAATCATCTCTTAGAATAAATTCTGTACTTAGTAAAGATACAAAATCATATCTTCTTTCTAGTTCTTCTTTGCTTGTTAATGGATTTAGAATACTATATTTTAAGAATCTACTTCCCATTGCTGTTTTACATTTATCGAGTAACCATAACAAACTATATTGTCTTTCACGATTACGGATGGTTTCTACTAATTCTAGATTTCTCATCGTATTACTATCAAATTCTAGATAAGAAGAAGATTTAATAATTTGACATGGTTGAAGGTGATGAAGATCTCCTTTTTTATTATCTAAAATATATTTTAATAAATGTTTTAATGTTTTAACAATTCTTACATCTTCTATATTTTTATAAATATATTGATAATCTTTTTCTTCATATTCTTCTTTTGTAATACTTACCATGATTTCATGGTTGGTACGTAGCTTTTCTACAATTTCTCGATCAATGGTGTCATTTACAATGACTTCTTTAAATCCATTTCTGGTTATTTCTTTGATAACTTTGTCGTTATCTCCTTCTACTAAGGTTGCGTATACTTCTCCTGTTGAGATATCGGCATAACTTACTCCAAAGCAATAATTAAAATCATAGATATTAGCAATATAGTTATTATCTTTCGAATCCATATTGGAATCAATTCTTGTTCCTTTGGTAATAACTTGAATGACATCTCTTTTGACCATTCCTTTAACTTCTTTAGGATCTTCTAATTGTTCACAAATGGCTACTTTATAACCTTTATCGATTAATTCATCTACATAAGATGCATAAGCATGATGAGGAATCCCACACATTGGAACTCTTTCATCTAGTCCTGCTTGTTTTCCCGTAAGTGTTAATTCTAGTACTCTAGAAGCTAGGATCGCATCATCAAAAAACATTTCATAAAAGTCTCCTAAACGGAAGAAAATAATTGTATCGTCGTATTGATCTTTAATGTCCATGTATTGTTGCATCATAGGACTTAATTTACTACGATCTACTTCACTTCTTTTCATAGAATCACCTGGTTTTTATTATAACATAAAACGATCTTTCATAGTGAAAGATCGTATCTTTTTATCGATTTCTTCTTCTTTTTTGAACTCTTACTTTTTTTACTCTTCTTTTTTTCTCTGGTTTCTTTCTTTTTCTTACCTTTTTCTCTTTATGATTAGAGAATAAAGAATATAACATAATAGCTTCAAATATGATTCCTAATACAACATAGATTGGATCTAAAATGTATGCAAGTGAAATGATGATAATATTTAAAATCATAACAATCGCAATCCATATTGTTTCTGCGTTTGTCACTTCTTCTTTATGATATTTTGTTTTCTTAAAGAACTTTGCTAATTCACTTGAAAACATGGCTATGATCCATAATAAAGCTATACTTAATGGTGCTTTATATTTGGTTATAAAATCTAAGTTACTAACTTCCATAGTCGATGCATCAATTCCATATTCTTCACAAATTGTTTTATAAAGAGCTGTATAACCATTGATGATTCCATCATTCCATTCTTCTCTTTCCATGTATGGAATAAAGTATT
>CAMIXP010000098.1 GCA_946402785.1 uncultured Caryophanales bacterium
CAATTGGTGATGTTATGGAAAAATATGATGTTAAATTTAAGAAAAAATTTGGTCAGAATTTTTTGAAAGATAGTACCATTGTAAAAAGGATTGTAGGAGTCAGTGGAGTTGACTCTAATTCTCTTGTTATGGAAGTTGGACCTGGTGGTGCTATTCTTACAAGAGAACTTGCAAGCGTTGCCAAGAATGTAATTGCTTATGAAATTGATGATGATTTAGAAACAGAATTAGAGAAGAAATTAGAAGGTTTTGATAATGTAGATGTCATTTATCAAGATTTTCTAGAAGCTGATTTAATCTTAGATATTTCTAATTATTCTTATAAAAAACTTTTTTTTGTTAGTAATGTTCCTTATTACATTACAACGCCTATTTTATTAAAACTCGTCAGAAGTCAAATTCCTTTTGATAATATTGTTATGATGGTTCAAAAAGAAGTAGGAGATCGTTTTTGTTCTACTCCTGGTAATCGTGAGTATGGATCTATTACGGTTCTTCTTAACTATTTCTATGATATTAAGAAAGAGTTCTTTGTATCTAGAAAACAATTTATTCCTGAACCAAATGTTGATAGTGTCGTCGTTTCTTTTCATGAGAGAAAACACAAGTTACCTTTGATTGATTTTGACTTTTTTGAAACGATTGTTAGGGATAGTTTTCAGTTTAAAAGAAAGAACATTAAAAACAATTTAAAGAAGTATGATTTAAAGATTGTAGAATCTGTTTTAAGCAAATACGGATATGATTTAACAGTACGTGCGGAAAACCTTGATGTAGAAGTGTTTGCGGAACTTAGTAATGCATTATGGAAATAGGAATACTATTTCCTTTTATGATGTAAGAAAAATATTGATTTTTCGTTTATTTTGATATAAAATTGACTTATGAAGTGGTTACGCTTTAAGAGGGAGGAAGTTCTTATGAAGATCACATCTGTAAATGTACGTAAGATTGAAAAAGAAGGTTCACGTATGAAGGGAATTGCATCTGTATTATTAGATGACAGTTTTGCAGTACATGATATTCGTATTATTGAAGGAGACAACGGACTATTCATAGCTATGCCAAGCCGAAAGACAGCTACTGGTGGTTATCGTGATATTGCTCACCCAATTAATCCTGAAGTACGTTCTATGTTTGAAGAAGCAATTCTTGAAGCATATGAAAATGCAGAAGATGCACCTGCAGAAGAAGAGGAATAATTTTGAAAGATGCTTAGGCATCTTTTTTTGTGCGTAAAAGGAATGTAAATCCCTATAAAATCTTACTCCTGTTTTCCCTGAAAATCTTATATTCATAGTATAATTATTATGAATAGGTAGGTGAATGTTATTGTCAAAAGTTAAAAGAAGAGTAAGACCTAAAAAGCGTGCTATTCTTTTTGCATTGAGTTCCATCTTGATTATTGTTGCTGTAACATTCTCTATCGGAAGATACTGGGTTGAGATTATAGAGAAGTATCAAGAAAAACAGGAACTTGAGCAAGAATTAACTGCGCTTAAGGAAAAAGAGGAAGAATTACAAGTGGATGCTAAAAAATTACAAAACCCAGACTATGTTGCAAGATATGCAAGAGAAAAATATCTTTATTCTAAAGACGGAGAATATATTTTACAAATTCCTGAAGAATAAAATATATTTTTCTTTTTTTTCATATGTTATAATAATTTTGGTTTATCTGAGGTGATTACAATGATTTCCATTGAAGACAACTTTTTATTTCATACCAATGATAAGATCGTAATTGGGTGTTCTACAGGACCTGATTCTATGGCATTACTCGATATGCTATTAAAGATACGTGAAAAATATCATTTATCTTTAATTGTTTGTCATGTTAATCATAATATTCGTCGAGAGAGTGTTCAGGAAGAAAAATTCTTAAAAGGTTTTTGTGAATTACACAATTTAGTATTTGAAACGATGACGATTGAAGAATATGGAGATGACAATTTCCACAATGAGGCAAGAAATATTCGTTATAAATTCTTTGATACGATTGTGAGAAAGTATGAAGCTAACTATTTAATGACGGCACATCACGGAGATGACTTAATGGAAACCATTTTAATGAGAATTGTAAGAGGTTCTAATCTAAATGGTTACAGTGGTTTTAAAATGATTGTTGATATGGGAGATTATCAAATTGTTAGACCACTTATTCATTATACGAAACAGGAATTAAAAGATTATGATATTGAAAATAAAGTTCCTTTCTACGTAGATAAATCTAATGAAAAGGATACATATACAAGAAATAGGTATCGTAAATATGTATTACCATTCTTAAAATCAGAAGATAAAGATGTTCATTTGAAGTTTTTGAAGTTTAGTAATACCCTAAATGAATCTTGTAGGTTTATTGATAAAGTTACAAAAAGTGCTATTAAAAGATGTGTAGTTAATGATAAAATATTAGTGGATCAATTTGTCCTAGAAGATGAATTTATTCAAAAAGAAATTTTATATTCTATTTTGAGGGGTTTTTATCAAGATGATTTAATTCTTATTGGAGATAAACATATTGATTTAATTCTTAATTTGATTCATAGCCATAAAGCGAATTCTTTTATCAATTTACCGAATGATGTTCTTGCAAGAAAGAATTATAATGAGTTTGAATTTGTGAAAGATATCGATGTTATTACAAGCTATGAAATTGAATTTGATCAGTATGCTATGCTTCCAAATCATCATTCTATAGAACTTGTTTCTTCTGTTGATAATAATAGTAATAATGTGTGTCATTTAAATAGTAAGGATATTGCTTTACCTTTGATTATTCGTACGAGAAGAATTGGAGATAAGATTGCTTTAAAGGGTTTAGATGGTACTCGTAAAGTGAAAGATATTTTTATTGATAAGAAGATTCCTATGGATGAGAGAGACTCTTGGCCAATTGTTTTAGATTCTCGAGGAAATGTTGTTTGGATTCCTGGTATTAAAAAATCTAAATTTGATAAAAAATTATCAGAAGAGTATGATATAATATTGAAATATAACTGAGGAGGAAATATTTGTGAATAATAATGGTATTGATAAAAAAATATTAAAAAAAGGTCTTTTGCCTTATCTATTTATCGGTATTATTATGTTATTTGTTTTCTATTATTTTAATGTAAATAATACAAGTAAGCATGATTTTACGTATGACCAATTTATGGAAAAATTAGATGGTTCAAAGATCAAAGAAATGGAAATTGTAACGAGAGGAAACGGTTATGTTTATGAAGTATCTGGTGTTCTTAAGAGTTACAAAGAAGATGAGTATTTTGAAGTTCGTCTACCATTAAGCGAAGAAGTAATGAAGAAAATCGTTGCTGCTAGTGATGAACAAGAATTTGAGTTAACGGTTTATCCTGATCCTGATGCAAATGGATGGATTATTCTTTTAGCTAATTTCTTACCAATTGCGATTTTAGTTGTCTTTGCTTTCTGGTTCTTTAATAAACAAATGGCTAGCAATAAAAGTTCTCTTGATTTTGGAAAGAGTAGAGCAAGACTTGATAATGATAGTAATAAGGTTACCTTCAAAGATGTTGCTGGATTAAAAGAGGAAAAAGAAGAAGTTAAAGAATTAATTGATTTCTTAAAGAATCCAAAGAAATTCCAAAAATTAGGAGCTAGAATTCCTAAAGGAGTTTTATTAATGGGTCCTCCAGGAACTGGTAAAACTTTACTAGCAAAAGCGGTTGCTGGTGAAGCTGATGTTCCTTTCTACTTTATCAGTGGTTCTGATTTCGTAGAATTATTCGTTGGTGTTGGAGCTTCTCGTGTACGTGATATGTTTAAGGAAGCTAAAAGAAATGCTCCATGTTTAATCTTTATTGATGAAATTGATGCTGTAGGACGTCAAAGAGGTTCTGGTATCGGTGGTGGACATGATGAAAGAGAGCAAACTTTAAACCAATTACTTACAGAGATGGATGGATTTGGAGCTAATGAAGGTATTATCATTATTGCTGCAACCAATAGACCTGACGTACTTGACCCTGCATTACTTCGTCCAGGACGTTTCGATAGACAAGTTACGGTTAACTTACCAGATGTAAGAGGTCGTGAAGAAATTCTTGCTGTTCATGCTAAGAATAAGATTCTTGCTGATGGTATAACTCTTCAAAACTTAGCTAAACGTACTCCAGGATTTAGTGGTGCTGATCTTGAAAACTTATTGAATGAAGCTGCATTACTTGCTGTACGTAGAGATAAAAATGAAATTACGATGAGTGAAATTGATGAAGCTACGGACCGTGTCTTAATGGGACCTGCTAAAGTAAGTCATAAATATACAGAAAATGATCGTAAGTTAGTTGCTTACCATGAAGCAGGACATGCTGTTATTGGTTTGAAACTAAGAAATGCTAGTGATGTTCAAAAAGTTACGATTATTCCTCGTGGATCTGCTGGTGGATATAATATGATGGTTCCAACAGAAGAAAAATTATGTTCTACGAAGAGTGATTTATTAGAAGAAATTACAGGTTTACTTGGTGGTCGTTCTGCTGAAGAAATCACTTTTGGTGAAATCACAACAGGCGCTCATAACGACTTTGAAAAGGCTACCAAGATTGCTCGTG
The DNA here is from genome assembly GCA_946402785.1 of uncultured Caryophanales bacterium. Classification (GTDB taxonomy): domain Bacteria; phylum Bacillota_I; class Bacilli_A; order RF39; family UBA660; genus UBA3789. Next base: position 4,578 of record CAMIXP010000098.1, read on the forward strand.
CTATGGTTACTGAATATGGTATGA
>CAMIXP010000099.1 GCA_946402785.1 uncultured Caryophanales bacterium
GAAGAAGCAATGCCTTCTATCGTAGCAATTACGAGTAAAACATTAGTAAGAAGTGGTAGTTATGGACCAAGTTTCTTTGGAAAAGAACAATACAGTGAAGGAGCAGGTTCTGGAATCATTATTAGTCAAACAGACAATGAACTATTGATCTTAACAAACAACCACGTTATTGAAGGAGCAGAAGAATTATCAGTACAATTTATCAATGGAAAGAATGTAGATGCTCATGTAAAAGGAACATCTGATAGAAAAGACGTTGCTGTAATTTCTGTTAAATTAAGTAGTATTGATAAAGAAACATTAGATACCATTCGTATCGCAACGATTGGTGATAGTTCTGAATTAAAAGTAGGAAATGGTATTATTGCCATTGGAAATGCACTAGGTTATGGACAATCTGTTACAACAGGAGTTGTCAGTGCTTTAAATAGAGATGTAACAATCGACAATGTCACAACAAAAATGATTCAAATTGATGCAGCTATCAATGGTGGAAATAGTGGAGGAGCTCTTCTAAATAGTCAAGGAGAAGTAGTAGGAATTAACTCTGCTAAATATTCATCAAGTGGAACAGCTTATTCCGCAAGTATTGAAGGTATGGGATTTGCAATTCCAATTTCTGATGTAAAAGATATTATTGAAACATTAATGAATGGAGAAGACGATACCAGTGATGTCACAATCGGTATTGAAGGATTCATGGTAGATGAAAGTAATATCTACAACATGCCACAAGGATTCTATATTTCAAAAGTATTAGATGGTAGTGGAGCCGATAAAGCAGGATTAGAAATTGGTAATATTATCACAAAAGTAAATGGAAAAGAAGTAACCAATTTATCAGATATTAGAGATGTATTATACTCTAAGAGTAAAGGAGATAAAATCACTCTAACAATCGCTTATGCAAATCGTAAATCTTACAGTGAAAAAGAAGTAGAAGTAACACTTTCTTAAAACAAAAAGTCACAGAAATTGTGACTTTTTATTTGATATAGTTTATAATGATAATAGAGGTGAAAGAATATGGCTAAAAATGATTTAGAAAAAGAAAGCAATAACTTATCCATCATTGTAGTACTATCATTATTTTTGATTCTATGTTTAGGATACATTGCCTATGATATGTATTTCTCTAAACTAGGACCAACAGAAAAACAATCAACAGGTAAAAACGAAACAAATGAAAAAGCAGAGAAAGAAGTATACAACAAAGACGGAATCTTTATACAAGATTTAATGAAAGGAATTGTATACGAATCATACAGTGCACACGAAGAAAACAATTTATATTTAAAAGACAAAACAACCGCAGAAGATCTACCAGAAGAATATAGAAATACACTTGTTCATAGAGCAGTAGGAAAAGAATATTTCACAACAGAAGAACTTGCAAGAGCATCTAAAAAATTATTTGGAAAGAATATCTATTCATCATTCCCACAAACATTGAATGTTTATTGCAAAAAATATGAATTAAGAGACAATATGTATGCACCATCACCAATAGAAGGTGGCTGTGGAGGAGCAGGATATCGTTACTATAGTAAGGCAACAAAAGTAGAATCAGATGATAATCATATTTATGTATATCAAGCAGTTGGATATCAATGTCCAGAAGGAGTTTGTAAAGACGTAGAAAAAACAGGAGACTACAGTTATAAATACTCTAATCCAGTGAAAGAACTAGATAACCCTATGACAGAAGTCAATATGGATGAACTAGTAGAAAAACTACATACTTATAAATTTACCTTCACATATGATACAAATGAAAATATTTATTACTTTGAAAGTGTAGAAAAAGAGAGTTAATCTCTTTTTTTATTTTTATGATAAAATAGAGACAAAGGAGGGATGCCTATGATAGAAGAAGAAATATTTAAAAAGAGTATTTTTTTAATAGACAAATGTATTTCCTATGGATTTCAAAAAGAGAAAGATACCTACATCTATAAAAAGGAAATACTGAATAACTCCTTTGAAGTAATTCTCAAATTAAAAGATAATAAAATAAAAGGAAAAATCATTGATAAAGAACTTGGAGAAGAATATCTAAATTATCGAATAGAAAATCAAATAGGAGAATTTGTAAGTACCGTTCGAGATGAATTTATCAATATACTAGAAGACATCAAAAATAAATGTACGATGCAAAATGACTTTGTATCCAGTCAAGCAAATAGAATCGGTCAGTGGATCAAAGAAAAGTATCAGGATCATCCAGAGTTCTTATGGGATGATGATAAAAACGCAGTATTTAGAAATCATCAAAATAAAAAGTGGTATGGAATCATCATGAATATCAATAAAAATAAATCAGTAGAAGTGATGAATGTAAAACTACCTCCTGAAGAAATCAATGAATTAGTAAATCAAAAGGGATTCTATAGAGCTTATCATATGAATAAAAAATATTGGATCACATTTTTACTAGACGATACAATTCCAGATGAAAAACTATATCCATTAATTGATAAGAGTTATCAATACACGATAGAAACAAAAGATTGGGTTATTCCAGCTAATCCAAAGTATTGGGATATTATTCATTGCTTTGATACAAAAGATATCATTGATTGGAAACAAATAGACAAAATAGAACAAAACGATTATGTCTATATTTATGTAGGTAGTCCTTATTCTTGTATGATGTATAAATGTCAAGTGGAAGAAAAAGACATTCCATCTCCTTATCCTGAATTTAAAACTTGTATGAGAATCAAATTAGTAAAGAGATATCAAGAGAAGGATTATCCATTTGAAACATTAAAAAAATACGATCTAAGGGCAATCAGAGGACCAAGAAGAATGCCTATCAAATTATTAAAACAAATGGAAAAGGAGGCAAGATAAAATGGAAATAACAGTTGGAAAAACAAGTGGATTTTGTAATGGAGTAAGATACACCGTAGAAGAAGCCAATAAAGCATTAGATGAAAATAAAATGATCTATTGCTTAGGAGAAATTGTTCACAATGAAAGAGTAATAGAGGATCTAGAGAAAAAAGGAATGAAAACAATTTCCTCTATAGAAGAAGCAGAAGATCATTCAAAAATGATCATTAGAGCTCATGGAGAAAGAAAAGAAGTATATGATCGTGCAAAACAAAAAAACATCCAATTATTAGATTTAACCTGTGGAAAAATAAAAGCGATTCGAGTAAAAATAAAGAATAAAATGAATGACTACTTTATTATCATTATTGGTAAGAAAGAACATCCAGAAACATTAGGAGTACAAAGTTTCGCAGGAAAAGATTCCTTCATACTAGAAAATGTAGAAGATATAAAAGATTGTAAAAAGTTCTATCAAGAATCTAAAAAAGAAAAAATATATATTGTTTCTCAAACAACCTTTAATGGAGATAAGTTTGATCAATTAGTAGAAGAAATCAAAAAAGAATTCCCAGGAGAAATTGTAGTCGATAAAACGATTTGTGATGCGACTAAAAACAGACAAGAAGAAACAAGAGAATTATCTAAAAACGTAGATGTCATGATTATTGTAGGAGGAAAGAAAAGTTCCAATACAAAAGAATTAGAGGTAATCTCCAAAGAACATTGTAAGAACGTATATTTAATTCAAGACGTAGAAGACTTAAAAGACATTCAAATTTCAAAAGATGCTAAAATTGGAATCATGGCAGGTGCATCTACTCCTGAAATCGTAGTAAAAGAAATTGTAAATTATTTAGATTAAAGGAGAAGAAAAATGATTATAGAATACGAAGAAAAGTATTTAGAAGATGTAAAAGACTTATTAGTAGAATTAGAAGAATACATCTTAACAATCGATGATGATCATCTAGATCAACTACATCCAGAATATCGAGAAAAAATGGCAGAATTAAATTTCAAAGAACTAGAAGAAAATGATGGAAAATGTTACTTGGCAGTAGAAGATGGAAAAGCAATCGGAATGATTATGGGAGTTATTCGAAAATATGAACCATATGATTACCTAGACTATACTTGTCCAAGAGCAGGAACCATTACAGAATTAATTGTATCCAAAAATGGTAGAGGAAAAGGAATTGGAAAAGAACTCATGAAAAAGATGGAAGAATACTTCTTAGGAAAAGAATGTACCCATGTATTTATTGATGTATTTGCCTATAACCAAAACGCAATTAACTTCTATGACAGAAGAGGATACCATAATCGAATGCATACCGTTGTAAAACAAATTAAAACAGAGGATAAATAGTCCTCTGTTTTTTAAAAAAGTGTTGACAAATATAGATATTTTAGTATAATTAAATATGTCTACTTTATTTAGTCGACCTTTGCTATCGGAAAGGCGAGGGTTGATTAAAGTATATGCGGATGTAGTTTAATGGTAGAACTTCAGCCTTCCAAGCTGACCACGTGGGTTCGATTCCCATCATCCGCTCCATTTAAAAAGTTAATTAGTCGAAAGACTAATTTTTTTGTGCTTGAATATCCCGTAAAATAGTAATATTACAAACATAATAATTCGAAAATTTGTGTTATAATAATCATTGGAGTTGATAAAATGGAAAAAGTATTTAAAAAACATGAAACATTAATTACAATAGCATTAAT